>JANNCK010000205.1:0-4256 GCA_031386545.1 Sphingomonadales bacterium | reverse complement strand
TTCGGGCACGATCCCGTCGGTATCGACACGGCGCAGCGCGATCGGCACGCGGGTGTAACCCTTGACCAGTTCGGGCAGCTCGTCGCCGATCAGGCGTCGGACGGCGGCGGCGGCGGGTTCGCGTTCGTCGAGTGTCTGGAGTTGTGGCACCAATGCCTCCAGCTTGACCCCGATCCCGTCAACAAGCCGCGCGGCAGGCGCGGGGAGGGCGAGGCGCTGTGTCGATAACCACTCCTCGGTCTTGAGCGGTAGCAGCGCGAGTTGCGTCGTCGGTAACGACTCAGCGGTCGCCTCGCGCTCTTGCGGGAAAACGCTGAGCAACAGGCAGGTGCCGACAATCGCGAGCGCCGCGAGCATAACGCCTGTTGTCCCGACTGGAAAGCCGACGAGGCCAATCGCGACCAGCGCAAACAGGATCGCCGCCGTCGCCACCGCCATCCGCGATAGCCGCCGCGCAACATTGCGCCGCGATCGCTCGCGCGCGCGCTTTTGCAGGCGGCGACCCTCGGAGTGGCGCTGGATCAGCACTTCGGCCTTGGCGATGATTTCGTCGGCGGTCATTCAGTCGCTCACGACACCGGCGCGAGCGGATTATCGGCCATCGGGCCGCTCAGTCGTCCCTGCGATGCGCCCTCGGCGCGGGCGATATAGCCCTTCGACTTTTCGACTTCGGTGGTCAGCGCGTCGACCGTGGTCTTCATGGACACCAACGCCTTGGCCTTGAAGGCATCGACCTGATCCATAGTGTCATAGATATTCTGGAACGCCCTTTTCAAAGTCTCCAGCGGGATCGTCGAGGACGCCGCCTGTTCGTGGATCGTCGCGGTCTGCGATTTCAGCAATGTCCCCGTCGAATCGATGATGTTCGCGGTCGTCGTATTGAGCGCGGTAATCTGTTCGAGCACCAGCTTCTGGTTGGTGAGTGCCTGCGCCACCGTCACGGCCGTCCGCAGTGCCGACACTGTGGTGGTCGAGGCGCGGTCCACGCCCTTCATCAGTTCGACATTGTTCTTTTTGACCAGATCAAGCGCGAGATAGCCTTGCACGCTGACCGCCATTTGGGTCAGCAAATCGGTCGTGCGCTGCCGGACATAGAACAGCGCGGTCTCGCGGATGGCCTTTGCCTTGACGGGGTCCGACGTCTCGATCTCGTTGGCCTTGCTCTCGAGCTTGGCATCCAATGCCTTCGATACATGGATCATCTGTTCGAGCCGACCCATCGCCGCCCACAGGCTCTGCCGCTCGGTCGAAATCGCGGCATTGTCCTTGAGCAATTCGTCCTTGCCGCCCGCGAGCCGCGTCAGGATCGAGGCGATGTGGGTTTGCGACGATTTATATCCGTCGAAATAATCGCGCATCTTGTTGCCGAACGGGATGATCCCGAACAGCCGCTTTGGCGCGGTCAGCGATCCGCGCTTGCCAGGGTCGAGATCTTCGATGGTGCGGCGCAGTTCGGCCAGATCGTTACCGACGCCGGTTTCCTTGTCCATCGAGCGCACCGGGCGGTCGAGAAAGCGGTTCGATTGCCCTGCCGCCTGCGCGATTTCATTGCGACCCATGTCCGCGATCAGATCGACCCGGCGACCGAATTCGGGCGAATTGGCATCCTGCGCGACCAGATCGGCGACAAAGGCTTCCGCCTTGGCATCGAGCTGTGTCTTTTGCGCGTCCTCCAGAGGCACCAGCCCGCTCGCCTTTTCCGCCGTAATCGGCGCAACCGGGTCGGGCGCGGTCAGCGTCAATTCAGCAGTTTCGGTTACCGTCGTCGCCATGAACAATCCTCCAGCCCGATTTCGGCCCTGCAGCCTAGATAGGACGTGTCTGGTGTCTTATTCAAGTGATACACGCAAGGGGACGGTAGCGAGGTTAATCTCGTGCCCGCCTACTGCACATGTGAACGTTCCGCGCCGTCGCCTTGCCGCGTTGCACAAATTCAGCTAGGCGCGCGGCCAATCCCCCGTACGTATTCAGGATTTCCAATGAGCCTCCGCAATGTGGCCATCATCGCGCACGTCGATCATGGCAAGACCACTCTCGTTGACCAGCTGTTCCGCCAGTCGGGCACCTATCGCGACAACCAGCGCATCGAAGAGCGCGCGATGGATTCGAATGACCTCGAAAAAGAACGGGGCATCACGATTCTGGCGAAGTGCACGTCGGTCGAATGGCATGGCGGTGGCGTGGATACGCGCATCAACATCGTCGACACGCCGGGCCACGCCGATTTCGGCGGCGAGGTGGAGCGCATCCTGTCGATGGTCGACGGGGTGATCCTGCTGGTCGATGCGTCCGAAGGGGCGATGCCGCAAACCAAGTTCGTGTCCGGCAAGGCGCTGGCGCTGGGCCTGAAACCCATCGTCGTCGTCAACAAGGTTGACCGCCCCGACGAGCGCATTCAGGAAGTGCTCGACGAAGTGTTCGACCTGTTCGTCAGCCTCGACGCCAGTGACGAACAGCTCGATTTCCCGGTGCTCTATGCGTCGGGCCGCAATGGCTATGCCAACGCCGATCCTGACCTACGTGAGGGCACGCTGGGCCCATTGTTCGAAAAGATCATTGAGCATGTGCCCGCGCCCAAGGCCGACCCCGATGGACCATTCAAATTCCTCGTCACGCTGCTTGACCGCGACAATTTCGTCGGCCGCATCCTGACTGGTCTCGTCTTTAGTGGCTCGGTCAAGACCAACATGGCGATCCATGCGCTCGACCCCGAGGGCAAGATCGTCGAGACCGGCCGCGCGTCGAAAATCATGGCGTTTCGCGGGCTGGAGCGCGTGCCGGTGGACGTTGCCAATGCAGGCGACATCATCTCGATTGCCGGACTGACCGTCGCGACCGTGGCCAATACGATATGCGACCCGAGCGTGAGTGAACCGCTGCACGCGCAGCCGATCGATCCGCCGACCTTGTCGATGCGCTTTGCCGTCAATGATTCGCCGATGGCGGGCCGCGAGGGCAGCAAGGTGACCAGCCGCATGATCCGCGACCGGTTGCTGCGCGAAGGTGAAAGCAATGTAGCGATTAAGGTGACCGAAGCTTCGGACAAGGATAGCTTTGAAGTAGCCGGACGCGGCGAGTTGCAGTTGGGCGTGCTGATCGAAACGATGCGCCGCGAGGGTTTCGAGCTGAGTATTTCGCGCCCGCGCGTTCTGTTCGAAGAGGACGAGGACGGCAAAAAGACCGAACCCTATGAAACCGTCATCATCGACGTCGACGAGGAATATTCGGGCACCGTTGTCGAGAAGATGAATGTCCGCAAAGCCGAACTGACCGACCTTCGCCCCAGTGGCGGCGGCAAGTCGCGCCTGACCTTCAGCGCGCCGGCGCGCGGGATGATCGGCTATCACGGCGAATTCCTGTCGGACACGCGCGGCACCGGCATCATGAACCGGCTGTTTGAACGGTACGGCCCGCACAAGGGCAAGATCGAGGGGCGCAAGAACGGCGTACTCATTTCGAACGGCGCAGGCGAAGCCAACAGCTATGCATTGGGGCCGCTCGAGGAACGTGGCATCCTGTTCGTCGCGCACCAAGAAGCGCTGTACGAGGGCATGATTGTTGGGGAAAACGCCAAGCCCGACGACCTCGAAGTCAACCCGATGAAGACCAAGCAGCTGACCAACTTTCGTGCTTCGGGCGGCAAGGACGACGCGATCCGGCTGACCCCGCCCAAGCGTATGACGCTGGAGCAGGCAATTGCGTACATCGACGATGACGAGCTGGTCGAAGTGACACCGAAATCGATCCGCCTGCGTAAGCGGTATCTCGATCCGAACGAGCGCAAGCGCGCGTCGCGGGCGAAGGTTACCGCCTAAGCAGCGGCGCTTTGGCAGGCAGTGGCGGTAGCGGCGGCAATGGCGTCGGCAAACGCCGCTCCGCCGTCGCTGGTGCGGTCGAGCGAAAGCCAAGGCTCGATCAGTTCGAGCTCCATGATGACGAACCCGCCGCGCCCGTCGCCGACGAGATCGACGCGGGCGTAGAGCACATCGCCGGGGACCGAGGCTAGCGCCTGTTCAGCGACGGCGGCGGCGGCACTTGGCGGGGTAATCGCTTCGGACCGTCCCCCGAACTGGGGCTGGACGCGGAAATCACCGCTTGCGGGTCGCTTCACAATCGCGTGGGCCAGCGTTCCGCCGAGGTAGAACAGCGAAAATTCTCCGCTGGCCAGGATGTCGGGCATCATCGGCTGGACCAGCATGGCGCGGCCAAGCACGGCCCCGGGGAAGGGTGCGTCCGCCGCGAGCAGCCAGGTATCG
>JANNCK010000308.1:0-3417 GCA_031386545.1 Sphingomonadales bacterium | reverse complement strand
TCGGCGACCTTGACCGAAATATTGGCGGCAACCGCATCGGCGAGACGCCCGGCTTCCTCAATATCTGCGAGCTGGACCGCCGTTTCGGCGGGTAGTTTCTTGTTGAGCTTGGCGTAGTTATCGAACTGGTCGATGACCGAGCGCATCAGCGCCGAAACCTCGGTTCCTTCGGCTTCCAGATCATCGACTTCGGCAATCGTCGCAATCAAATGACCGTCAGTGCCCATCAGCTCGACAAGTTTTGCACGGCGCTTGCCCTCAACCAGCACACGCACCGTGCCGTCGGGCAGTTTCAGCAACTGCACCACGCTGGCGACAACGCCCAGATCATACAGGTCGTCACGGTCGGGATCATCTTCGGCAGGATCAAGCTGCGCGACGAGGAAAATCTCCTTATCGGCGGCCATTGCCGCCTCCAGCGCCGAGACCGACTTGTCGCGACCGACAAACAGGGGGACAATCATCTGCGGGAACACAACGATGTCGCGCAGCGGCAGAACAGGGAAAGTTTCACTCATGCACCGGTATATGGGGAAGCGTTGCGCGGCGCGCAATGTAGACATTTAGGCCGACAGGGCGGTGCTTTCTCAAGCACCGCCCGGCTTGGCGTTACCAGGTGCAGCTGCGCCCCTTATTCTGCGCCTGCAGCCACGTCATCAGTGGTTTGAAATAGGCGATCATCGATTTGCCGCTCATCTCGCGGCTTCCAGTGAAGGCTTGCAATGCATCGGGCCACGGCTTCGACGCGCCCATTTCCAGCATCGCGTTGAAGCGTTTGCCGACTTCCTTATTGCCATAGAACGAGCAACGGTGGAGCGGTCCGGTCCATCCCGCTTGTTTGCAGGCCGCTTCATAAAACTGGAACTGGAGCAGGCGGGCGAGGAAGTAGCGCGTGTAGGGCGTGTTGCCGGGGATATGATATTTGGCACCCGGGTCGAAATTGGTTTCGTCGCGCGTCACTGGCGGGACAATGCCCTGATATTGGCGGCGCAGATCGGTCCAGGCCGCGTTGTAATTGGCGGGCTTGATAGTCCCCGCAAACACGCCCCAACGCCACTTGTCGACGAGCAAGCCAAACGGCAGGAACGCGACCTTGTCCATCGCCTGTTTCAGCAGCAGGCCAATATCCTTGTCGGGCGTCGGCACCTTGGCGGCGTCAAGCAGACCGATCTGGACGAGATATTGCGGGGTGATCGACAGCGCGATGGTATCGCCAATCGCTTCATGGAAGCCGTCGTTCGCGCCGTTTAAATAGAGATATGGCTGTTTGTTATAGGCGCGCTGGTAATAATTGTGGCCGAGTTCGTGGTGGATGGTGACGAAATCGTCGCCATTCACCTTGATACACATCTTGATCCGCAGATCGTCCTTGTTGTCGAGATTCCATGCGCTTGCGTGGCACACGACTTCGCGGTCGCGCGGTTTCAGGAATTGCGAGCGTTCGTAGAAAGTCGTGGGCAGTGGCGTAAAGCCGAGCGACGAATAAAAACCCTCGCCCGCCTTCACCATTTTCAGGTGGTCGTACCCCTTCGCCACAAGCAAATCGCTGGTATCAAACCCCAAGTCGCCCGCCCCCTTCGGTGCGACGACATCATAGATATTACCCCATTCCTGCGCCCACATATTGCCGAGCAGATCGGCACGGATCGGCCCGGTTTTGGCCTGCACCTTGTCACCGTATTTCTCGTTGAGTTTGGCACGGGTATAGCAGTGAACCTGATCGTAGAGCGGTTTGACCTCCGCCCATAATTTGTCGGTCAGCGCAGCGAATTGCTCGGGCGTCATGTCATAGCCCGACCGCCACATCGCGCCCACATCGGCATAGCCAAGTTCCTTGGCCCCCTGATTGGCGATCTCGACCATGCGGGCATAATCATTCTTCATCGGTGCGCCGACATTGGTGTGCCAGCTGACCCACATCTCCTTCAACTCGTCGGGGTTGCGACCGGTGCCCATAGCGGCCTCGATGTCGGACCCGTTAACCGGCTGCCCCTTCAGCGTCCCCTTACCCTTGCCATAGGTCGAGTTCAGCCGCGTCGCGATGGTATTGAGTTCGGTCGCGGCACCCGCTGTCGAGGGGGCAGGCAGCACGAGGCCCTGCCGCAGCATGTCGAGCTTGCGCTTGGTATCGTAGGACAGGCCCGCGACATCGTTGTATCGCGCCGCGCCCTTGGCAAAGCGGACACCCATTTCGGTACCCTGTGCCCCGACGCGCGCGTTCAGCGCGTCGGTGTCATCAGTGATATAGGTATTATTGACCCAAGCGACCTGGCTGCCGAAAATACTATAGTCGAATGCTTCTTTCTCGGCGGCGGCAACAAAGGCATCGGCCTCCGCAACAGTCGGCGCTGCAACAGATGCAGCATTTTGCGCAACTGCGGGTGTCGCGATGGCCAGCGCCAGCGCGGATACGAATATCCTGTTCACTTAAATCCTCCGGGTAATATTATTGCGCGCGCAGCTTGGGCGCACCCTGACAGGGAATCAAGCAGTCAGAAATGCCGCGATTGCATTGCCCAGTTCGGGCTTTGTAACGGCGCTCATATGCCCGCCGGGCGTTCGGACGAGGGTGGCATCGGGGAGCAGGTCCGCCAGTTGCTCGACCGAACCATTGTCGCTGTCTTCTTTACCCGACAGCACCAGGGTCGGCTGTGAAATAGCAGCAATCGAATCGGGGGAAGTGTCCACGAAAGTATCCAGAAGCAATCTTAGTGCGACCGAATCACCCCGAGTCGTTTTCAGGAACGACTCGGCATTCCATTCGGGTGTGAACTTCGCAAAGGTGCCGAGGTTATCAAGAATATGTTTGAAGTGATTCGTACGCGGAGCGGTATCGGTCAGGCCCGAATAGCCCATGCCAGACACCACCACGCGGCGCGGACTTACGCCCCGCACCAACATCCGCACTATGGTTCGCGCGCCCAGTGAATAGCCCCCCAGATCATAGTCGGTGAGACCCAGATGCTCTATCAGCGCGAGGCCGTCGTCGACCAAAACATCGGGTGGATAGGCAGCGGGATCATGCGATTTGACGCTCGATCCATGGGCCCGAAGATCGGGCATGATGACCCGAAAACCTTTGGTTACCAACGCATTGGCGTGGCCGTAACGAATCCAGTTGGTCTGCGCATCGGAGAACAGCCCATGGAGCAGAACCACAGGTCTACCCTGCCCGATTTCACGCCAGGCAAGGTTAGCGCCATCGAAGCTGGCGAATCGGTAAACGGGGACATCGGTTGGAATCATGTGCCCCAGATACAGAAAAGGCCCCGGCTATGCCGAGGCCTTTTCGTATAAACCCGTACTAGTTGCGGCCGCCGGCATTGCTGTCTCCGAAGAGCCAGTCCCAGAATCCGCGTGCGGGGCGATTTACCTTACGCATTTTAGTCCCCTAGTCTCGCACGCAAAAAGCGTACG
>JANNCK010000266.1:0-7031 GCA_031386545.1 Sphingomonadales bacterium | reverse complement strand
CCGCAGAGCAAGGCCCTGTGGACCGTGGTCAACGAGCGCGACATGCTGGGTGGCGACCTCGCCCCCGATTACATGGCGCGGGCCGATTTCGGGGCCTTTTATGGTTGGCCGTACAGCTACTGGGGCGGATACGAGGACAGCCGCGTGGAATCGCGACCCGATTTGCTGCAATATACCCGTCGCCCCGAATATGCGCTGGGGCCGCACACGGCCTCGCTCGGCCTCGCCTTCGGGTCGCTCGGCACTTTCCAGAAGGGCGCATTTATCGGCCAGCACGGGTCGTGGAACCGCAAGCCGGTGTCGGGGTACAAGGTTGTGTTCGTCGGGTTCAACCCGCTGGGCTTTCCCACGGGTGCAATGCAGGATGTCCTGACCGGTTTTCTCGACAAGGATGGTCGTGCACAGGGACGTCCGGTCGGGGTGATCGCGACCGGCAAGGGCGACCTGCTTGTTGCCGATGATGTCGGTAACCGGATCTGGCGCGTCACCGCCAAATAAGCGCCAGAAAGCGGGCGTTGCATCGCTTCGCGGCGCTCGTTATTGCCGCCAGACGCGGTCCGTTCACGGGATCCACGTCGGTCTGGTGAGGGGCTGTAGCTCAGTTGGGAGAGCGCGTCGTTCGCAATGACGAGGTCAGCGGTTCGATCCCGCTCAGCTCCACCAGATAGCCCGATAGCGACCGTCTAGCCAAGCCGCCGGATTGTAAAATCACTTGCCCGCACCGTCGATATGGGCGGTGATAAGTGCGACCACAGGGACGATTTGCGACGGCGGCAAGTCGTGCGCCATCGCGTTGACCACTTCCAGCCGCGCGCCGGGAACCCGCCGAGCGATGTCCTCGCTACACGCCAGCGGGACCAATTGGTCGGCAGCACCGTGGATGACCAGCGTCGGAGCCTTGATCCGGGCAAGCCGCGTGGCTCGGCTGCCGTCCGCAATGATCGCGAGCAAGTGCCGCCGGACACCCGCGGGGTTGAACCCGCGGTCAAAGGCCCGCGCCGCCATCGCCCGAAATGCATCGGGCGGGCGGGCGGGGTCTGGAAAGGAAATCAGTGCGAGCGTTGCTGCCCCCGCTGCCATGGCTTCCTCGCGGGTCGGGCTGGCGGGTCGCCGCGCCATCAGGAGCTTGCGCAATTCAGAAGCCGGTCCCGGCAGTCCGGGCGCGCCGCTCGACGACATGACCGAGGTTAGGCTGATGACCCGTTCGGGTGACGTCGCGGCGACAATCTGGGCGATCATGCCGCCCATCGAAGCGCCGACGATGTGCGCTTCGGCAATGTCGAGGTGATCCATCAACGCGACGGCGTCTGCCGCCATATCGCTCAACGAATAGGCGAGCGGACAGGGCAGGCCCAATTTTTTGGCGGCCATTGCCCATAGCGGATGCACTGTCGGCGCACCGTCGAGATAGGTCGACAGCCCGATGTCACGATTATCATAGCGGATAACCCGGTATCCCGCCGTTGCCAGACCGTCGACCATCGCGTCGGGCCATGCAATTAATTGCGTACCCAGCCCCATGATAAGCAGGATTGCCGGTGCGGTCGGGTCGCCCGCTTCCTCGTAATAAAGGTCAACGCCGTTCGCATGGATCTTTGGCAAGCCTGTCCTCCGGTTATTTGCGGCTAGTCTATCTGTCGTCGGGGATCGATCAACCCCGGTGGAGCGATGTGGTTACCATTGTCCCGATTGCCCGCAACCGTGACCGCGCAATCAACAGCCAGCCAAGGCCGCCGGACGTTCGCGCATTGCCGCCGCCCATCGAACCAGCGCCGCGAGTTCGACCGGAATCTGAAATTTGATCATCCGCGCAAAATCGATCGCCGTGAAGGCGATGATGTCAGCGATCGTGATGCGCTCGCCTGCGATGAACGAACTTTGCGCCAATTGGTGATCGAACAGCTTTAGCGCGCGGTCGGCTACGGCGCGGTTGCTTGCGGCGATCTCCGGCACCTGCGTTTCGAGGGCGGCAAGTGCCGGATGCGTGTGCCGCACCGACAGCATCAACGGTGTCGCCAGCATCATTTCGGCGCGGCGCATCCACATTTCGATGATGGCTCGCTCTTTGGCTTCGTGGCCGAACAAATTCGGTTCGGGGTACAGGCTCTCCAGATAACGGCAGATGGCGACCGACTCGGTGATTGCCGTGCCGTCGTCGAGTTCGAGTGCGGGTACGTTCGCGATCCCTGCCCGCGCCAGATATTCGGGCGTGCGGTGCTCGCCTTTGAACACATCGACCTCGACGATCTCGATGTCGTCGATGGATTTTTCCGCCATCACCCAGCGCACCCGCCGCGGGTTCGGTGCCCGCTTGCTATCGTAGAGCTTCATGTCCCCTCCTCACCGGCGCATCAGTCGGCAGGTTGCAATTTATCCTGCGTGTTCGTGTCGAAATCGGCGGCATCGTGGCGCTCGTGCAGCTGGCTGGCGGGATCACCCATGACACGGTTGACCATGCGCCCGCGTTTTACGGCTGGCCGCGCGGCGATCCGGTCGGTCCAGCGGATAACATTGGTGTATTGGTGGACCTGCAGGAATTCGGCAGCGTCATAGACCAGCCCCTTCACCAACGCCCCGTACCACGGCCACACTGCCATATCGGCAATCGTATAGGTGTCGCCCGCCACATATTCGTTCGCAGCAAGGCGGCGGTCGAGCACGTCGAGCTGGCGCTTCACCTCCATGGCAAAGCGATCAATGGCATATTCGATCTTGAACGGGGCATAGGCGTAGAAATGGCCAAAGCCGCCGCCCAGAAACGGGCCACTGCCCATTTGCCAGAACAGCCACGACAGGCATTCGGCGCGCTGTGCCGGATCGGTGGGGAGGAACGCCCCGAATTTTTCGGCGAGATACAGCAGGATCGCACCCGATTCGAACACCCGGACAGGCGCGGTTCCGCTGCGGTCCATCAATGCCGGAATTTTGGAATTGGGGTTGATGTCGACAAAGCCACTGCCGAACTGGTCACCGCCGTTGATGCGGATCAGCCAGGCATCATATTCTGCGCCGGTGTGACCGGCGGCAAGCAATTCCTCCAGCATCACCGTGACCTTCACGCCGTTCGGCGTCGCCAGCGAATAAAGCTGCATCGGATGTTTGCCGACCGGGAGCTCGTGGTCGTGGGTCGGCCCTGCGGTCGGGCGGTTGATATTGGCAAACTGGCCACCATTTTCCTTGTTCCAAATCCAGATCTTGGGCGGCACATAATCGGATGTATCGGGCATCTTTGCGTTCCTCGCACTCTTGGCTTGTCTGGCTCAACCTAAATAGCCGCTCCTGAAATAACACCCCCGAACCGTCGGGCCAGTTAAGTAACCGCAGCTTTGGCGTGTGGCCGACGTGTCCCATACGCCGCTGTCCACAACATCGCGCATCGCCTCGACAGCCCGCCACACATCACAATAACCAATATAGAGCGGGGGCGAAGCCGAGCCGCAGGACGTCGGGCGTCCGGAAATCGCCCATGACACCACGCGCAATCAGCACCTGACAGATCGGCCATGCGTTGTGGTGGGCGAACGAGACATGGCTGCTGCGTGTTACGGCATCGTGAGGGGATACAAGGGTAAAGCCGCGACCGGCGCAGTGCGCGTCCACTCGTTCGATGCAATAATCGCCGAGCGCGCGTCCATCATTTTAGATTTCTGCGCGTCGAGCGAGGGGCTGTCGATGCCGATCAGGACGATCCCGTGGTCGGCGAGCAGCGCAATCGCCGCTGCCGCCACTGTGGCACCGCTTCCCTAAATCAAAAGCGCGAGTGCCATGGCAACGAGGACAAGCCCGGTCGCGACCACGACCTCTGCAAAAAGCCGACGCTGCGCCATTTAATCGGCGGTGTAGCGATAGGTCGAGATTTCGCAGACGTTGATGCGCGTCCGGGTGAGCTTTTCGCCATCCTCGAAATCGGCACGGAAATCATACATGCACGAACCCGTCCCGTCGTCGACGTTGATCCGGACCGACTGACCGGGTTTCAGGATGCGGTCGCCCAATATATCCTCTTCCCAGTTGGTCCGGTTGCTGTTCGATGCGTAGAAACGCACCATGGTATCGTTGGTCGCGTTGACGATGGTGACACGGCGGTCGGCGGCGGCGGCTGGTCCGGCAAGCGTGGCCAGCAGCAGCGCCGTCATGGCAATACGGAATTTAGGCACGGCAGCATTTCCCCTGATCGAAGCTGTTGATCCCGCTTTTGCGCCTATTGTGGTGCTTTGGCAGCCCCATTTGGGGTAGACTGCTTGGATTATTTGCCTGTTGCCGCCACAATCGCGCCAGATGAAGGCTCCGTTGTTCCTCGACCGCTTCAAAAATGCCGAGCGTAGCGGCAATCCCCTGTCGGCGTTCGTCGACGATCCAGACGGATTCGGGGCGGCACTTGCAACAACACCCGATGCCTTGGGCGTCGCATTCGAGGCGGCGGTCGACAGTGCACATGGGCCACCGGTATCGGTGAACGAGGATTGCTTCGCCTCGGCGGCGTGCGACAGCCACGGCGGACTGGTCGTGCATGGCGCATTTTTTTCGGACTGGTTCGACGGGATTGATCCACTGGGCGCGGCGGTACGCGGCATCGGCCCCGGCAATCCGCGGGTTTCGATGTTCGCCGATGACCGTACCGGGCGACCGGTCGCGCTGGCGGCGGGGACAGTCGCTGTCGCGCGTCTGTGGCCGCTCGACCCGGTGGTGCGCCGCGCGCTTGATGCCGGAGAGGCGAGCCATGCCGTGGTGGCGTTCCGGCCCGGTGACGGATCGTGGCAACAGGCCGCTACGGCATTTAGCCTGACGGGGGCAGAGGCGGGGCTTGTCGCTGCGCTTGGCCGTCACGGCGATCTTCAGCGGGCGGCGCGCGAGCGTGGTATCGCTTATGAAACCGCGCGCAAATTCGTCGCCTCGGCCATGCGGAAAACCGGGGCAAAGCGCCAAACCGAACTGGTGTGGAACACGTTGTCGGCGGCGGCGGGCGACATCGTCCGGACGACCGGCCTGGTCCAGCTGGCGCGTGACCTGTTCACGCTGACCGAACACCAGGCGCAGCTCGCGATTCTCGTCGCGGGCGGGGCGACGCACGAGGACGCAGCGGTTGCACTCGGCCTGTCCGAACATCGGGCAAAGAGCGACTTGAAGACAGTGTTCCTAGCCTGTGGAGTGGCCAGTGCGGTCGATCTGGCGCGCATTATTGCCGAGATCAACGCGCTCGAAGGATTGGCGAAAGCTTGCGAGGTCACGCTTGTCGGGCGTGGCCACGCCAGCGAACCGTTGCGGCTTGTGCCGCGCAGCTGGGCACCGGGACGGGTTGCGGTGGCCGATCACGGCCCGGCGGGTGCGCAGCCCGTGCTGATTTTTCACAGCAACGTCAGCGGGCGGCATCATCCTAGACGTTTTATCGCGGCGCTGCGGACGGCGGGTTTTCGACCGATTGCTATCGAGCGTGCCGGCTATGGGCTGACCGATACGGTGCCGGGTAATCTGGTGGAGGCGGCGGTGCGCGATCTGCATGATGTGCTCGATGCGCTGGGCATCGACCGTGCGCCAGTGATTGCGCGGTGCAACACGGCATCGGTGGTGGCCTGTGCAGCCGCTGCGGGAGGACGGGTGAGCGGCGGGGTGTTGCTGTGGCCCGAAGCGCCGCGCACGGCCGACCGGCCCGAGACGCGGATGGCTGATCGCATCCGCGCAGTTTTCATCCGTTACCCGGCACTTGCCCACGGCCTTGCGCGGCTGGCGTCACGACGAACGAGCGCGGCAACAATCGAGCGGCTGTGGCGCAAGTCATGCGAAGGCATGATCCCCGATCTGGCACTGCTCGACGACCCGTGCGAACTCGCTGATATTGTGCGCGGCGCGCAGCAGGCCTCGCTCGGCATGACGGGGTTTATGGACGAGGCGCTCGAACTCGGCGACGGCCCGCGTCCGCGCCCGATAGCGGACGCCCGCGCGTGGACGGCGATGTTCGGCAGCGGCTATGAACGCCACGACATTTCCGACGCGACCGCCTGGTGGGCAAAGCATTTGACGGGAGCGACAATCGAGGTTGTCGACGGCGGGGTCCACTTCCTCCATTCGACCCACACTGCCGAGGTCATTGCCGCACTGCACCGCAGCCTGTGCGCTGTCGAACCGGCCCGCAAAGCCGCCTGAATTTGTTTTAACGCGCGCTGCCCAGCGCACGGCGGGCGCGGGCAAACCAGCCGTTGCGGTCGATCCACGCAGCGTAGGTGCGATAATCCTCGTCGGCGCGCAGATGCTTTTCCTCGGCCATTGCCCGCCAGAAATAAATGCCGCTGACCGCCGCCATGATAACGGTATTGCGCGCCGCATCGGCCAAGCTGTTTGTCGTGACGAGAAACGGAAGTGTCGACAGCCACCAGAACGCATTTTTCGAAATATAGGCGGGGTGGCGCATCCAGCTATACGGGCCGTGGGTCAGGATGCCGCGATGGGTGAGGTTGGAAAAGCGCAAACCGAACGCCACTGTGGCCCACGCATAAACCAGCGTCAGAATAACCAGCAGCGACCCGTTGATCCACAACAGCGCGGGGTAATCGCGCAACCAATAGCTCCACTCCAGCGTGCCCTGATGATAGTCGAGCGGGCCGCCGCCACCCATCAGCACGAAGGGCGGATAACAGATTAGTGCCGCAATCCAGCCGCTGGCATAGGGGGTGGCCGAGCGGATGTGCGCGTCGAGCGGCTTCATCGTCAGGATATAGCCGACGGTGGCGATCGTCATGTCGATCAGAAACATGACCGAGATCAGGAAATTGGCGAGACCGACCGGATCGTTGAGTGCGGGAAACTGGCGCGTAACGGTGTCAAAGAAATTGCCCGGAAATCCCGACAGCATGAACGCCGTGAAAAATCCCTTCACCGCCCAGCTGCGGAAATGGTCGGCAATCGCGCTGCGCTCCGCAGTCTTGTCCCCCATCAACCAGCTGCCGAATGCCCAGCACCCGTCGCGCGGGTTTTTCAGCCGCGTGTCGAGCCACAGGATATAGGGAACCGAGGCGACAAACAGGAACGGTGCGGCA
>JANNCK010000197.1:0-3707 GCA_031386545.1 Sphingomonadales bacterium | reverse complement strand
TTGCAGGCGGCGCTCAACGACCAGCAGCACGCTTTCAACACCGCCAGTATCGGACGACGCACGCGCATCCTGATCGAACGCAAGGGCAAACTGCCCGGGCAAATGCTGGGGAAATCGCCGTGGCTGCAATCCGTGCACGTCATTGACCCCAACCTCGTGATTGGCGACCTCGTCGAGGTCGACCTGACCGCCGCCGGACCCAATAGCCTGACTGGAACCGCCCCCATGAAATTGGCCGCCTGAGTGCCGAAAAAACCCGTGCCCGCCCAAGCGGGTGACCGCAGCCGCATCGAAGTCATGTTCGACAAACCGCAATTGCTGGCGCGGGTGCTCGGTGAGTATGACCGCAATCTGGTCGCTATCGAAAACCGGCTTGGTGTCTATATCGCGGCGCGCGGCAATAAATTGCAGATCGAGGGCGAGGCGGCAGCCTGCGCGCGGGCCCGCGATGTGCTGACTGGTCTCTATAACCGGGTCGTGCAGGGGCAGGATATTGATACCGGTGAAGTCGATGCGGTGATCGCAATGTCGGCTGAACCAATGCTCGACGGCATCATCCGCCATGATGTTGCGGCCCCGCCGAGCATCATGATCCGCACCCGCAAGAAAACCATTGTGCCGCGTTCGGCGATGCAGACGCGCTATATGGAAGCACTCATCAAGCATGACATTATTTTCGCGCTGGGACCGGCGGGAACAGGCAAGACCTATCTTGCAGTCGCGCAAGCAGTGTCACAGCTGATTACCGGCAGTGTGGATCGTCTGATCCTGTCGCGCCCGGCGGTCGAGGCGGGCGAAAAGATCGGGTTTCTGCCTGGCGACATGAAGGAAAAGGTCGATCCGTATCTACGCCCACTCTATGATGCGCTTTATGATTGCCTGCCCGCCGAACAGGTCGAGCGACGGATTGCGAGCGGGGAAATCGAAATCGCGCCGATTGCTTTCATGCGCGGGCGGACGCTGGCGGACAGCTTCATCATTCTCGACGAGGCGCAAAACACCAGCGCGATGCAGATGAAGATGTTTCTGACCCGCTTTGGCCAGAACAGCCGCATGGTCGTGTGCGGTGATCCCAACCAGACCGATCTGCCCGATGCGACAAAGTCGGGGTTGAACGATGCCGTCGGCAAGCTTGAGGGGATCGAAGGGATCGGCACGGTGCGCTTCGGCATCGGAGATGTGGTGCGCCATCCAGTGGTGGGGCGGATTGTGGAAGCATATGAGGGGACGGGTTAGCAAGATTGCGCTCTCGCCGGGGTATCGCTATTTTACGCGCAAAGGAGTGCGGGATATGCACGTCGAAGTTGGAGATCGCTGGCAGCCGCTCTTGGCGGGCGCGATCCATTCAGGCCGGTTTACTTCGGCAGAAGATGTCGTCAACGAAGGACTGCGCCTAGTAGCCGAACAGGAAGCGGCGTTCGCAACGCTCAAGCTCAAGATTGAGCGATCACTTGAACGGGGCGGTGCGAACACCACTGACGATGTGCGGCTAGCGGTCGAAACGCGCCTTGCCCAGCTCGATATGAGTAAGCTCGCTGCTTGACGCGAAAACTTTCCTTTAGCGACGAAGCTCTCGACGATCTCACTTCAATTGCCGAATACATCGCCGTTGAAAGCGCCAGTCTTGACGTTGCACGAGCAGTGGTCAGTAGATTGACCGAACGATCCGAACGCCTTGCCAACCTTCCCGGTGTGCTTGGTACGGCACGCCCTGAACTTGCTGCCGACCTTCGCAGTACACCCGAAGGACGGTATATTCTGTTCTTTCGTTACGAAGGGGACTTGCTCGAAATCGTGGCAGTCGTGCACGGGTCAATCGATCTAGCGGCGCGCTTCCTGTCAAGTGATCCGCGATGATCACCGTCGAAACCATCGCCGAAGACTGGCTGCCCTATGACTGGGCGGCGCTTGCCGAACGAGCATCAACGGCGGCGCTTGCTGCCAGTCCGCAAGCGGCGTTGGTCGAAACGACAGCAACCATCGAAATCGCGGTTCGCCTGACCTCTGACGACGAGGTTCATGCGCTCAACCGCCAATACCGCCAGCAGGACAAACCGACCAACGTCCTGTCCTTCCCGATGGTCCAGCCCGACCTGATCGAGGGCCTCGCCAACACGGATGACGGCGAGGTGCTGCTTGGCGATCTCGTCCTCGCCTACGGGGTCTGTGCGCGCGAGGCGGAGGGAAAGGGAGTGTCGCTGGAACACCATGCCGTGCATCTCATTGTGCACGGCGTCCTTCATCTGCTAGGACATGACCATATGATCGACGTCGACGCAGACGCCATGGAAGCAATCGAACGGGCCGCAATGGCTTCGCTTGGTTTGCATGACCCCTATCAGGACTGAAGAAACCCCCAAATGAAAGAAGGCGATAGTAGCCGCGAGAACGGCATCTGGAGCAATATCCGCGCGCTGTTCGGCGATGCGTCTGAACCGACGCTGCGCGAGCAAATCGAAGAAGCCATCGACGAGCATGAGGACGACCCCGCCCCC
Organism: Sphingomonadales bacterium; assembly: GCA_031386545.1. GTDB lineage: Bacteria > Pseudomonadota > Alphaproteobacteria > Sphingomonadales > Sphingomonadaceae > Sphingomonas_O. The sequence goes on along the minus strand of JANNCK010000197.1, from coordinate 1,212 downwards.
GATGATGCGGGCGACCTGTCCCCCGTCGAGCGGCAAATGGTCCGCAATCTCCTGAGTTTCGGCAAGCGCACGGTAGATGACGTCGGCGTTCCGCGCGCCGACATCATTGCGATTCCGGAAGCGTCGACGTTTGCCGAACTGGTCACGGTGCTTGCCGGCGAGCCGCACAGCCGCCTGCCGGTTTATCGCGACAGCCTCGATCAAGTGGTCGGGATGATCCACATTAAGGATGCGTTCGCCATTCTCGCGCGCGGCGAACCCTTTCCCGACTCGATTCAGGGGCTGATCCGCCAGCCGCTTTATGTGCCGCAATCCATGGGCGTGCTCGACCTGCTTGCCGAAATGCGCAGCCAGCGCATCCATCTCGCCATTGTGATCGACGAATATTCGGGGACCGAGGGGCTCGTCACTATCGAGGATCTGGTCGAGGAAATCGTCGGTGATATTGAGGACGAGACCGACGATGCGGTCGTGCCGCTGCTCGTGCAACTCGATGACGGTCTGTGGGAGGCGGATGCGCGGGCCGAGTTGGAGGACGTCGCCGAGACCATCGATCCGCGCCTTGCCGAGATCGAAGAGGACGTCGATACCATCGGTGGCCTCGCCTTCATGCTTGCCGGCCATGTGCCGCAGCCGGGTGAAATGTTGATGCATGAGAGCGGCTGGCGCATCGAGGTGACCGAGGGTGATACTCGCCGCGCCACCCGTTTGCGCCTGCATCCGCCGGTTAGCGACGCAGAGGGTGGCGCTAGCGCCAAGTGATCGCCATATCGTCATCATGACCCTTCGCGCCAAAATCCTGTCGTTCGTCCTTCTCGTCGCCATCATTGGTCTGGGCGCTGCTTGGTATGTGACGCGAGGCGTGCCCGCTTTGCTCACCGTCGAGGCGGTATCGGGGACCAAGCCTAAAATCACTGCGCCGCGCACCGAAAGCATCCCGACCGTCAATCTGGCTAAGCCGGTCGGCTGGGCCGGTGACGCAAAGCCTGTGGCGGCGGCCGGATTGGCGGTGGTCAGTTTCGCGCGTGACCTCGATCATCCGCGCTGGCTTTACGAACTGCCCAACGGCGATGTGCTCGTCGCAGAGAGCAACTCGCCACCGCGCGAGGGCGGCGGGATCACTGGCTGGATCATGAAAACGCTGATGGGCTATGCCGGCGCGGGCGTCCCGAGTGCGAACCGGATCACCCTGCTGCGGGACGCCGATGGCGA
>JANNCK010000186.1:0-18275 GCA_031386545.1 Sphingomonadales bacterium | reverse complement strand
GTTTCCTTGAGAACGCCGATCTTCATCAGGCCCACCCGCTCATGCGATGATGACGACGACGATAGCTGTCACGATGAAGGAGACGATTGCGCCCCATTTAAACCAGCCAAGAAAGCCTGCGTAGGATGCACGATGCGCCGTAATGTCCATCGCGCCTGCTTCGCCGTTCGTATCGCTGTGTCCGGCCATTTTTAAGCCCCGTGTTAGATGAAACTGCCCCGTCCTTACCGGCGGGACCGGAAGGGTCAAGGGATTCGGCGTGCAGCTTAAGCCCGCCTTTACCCGCGTCTGCTAGCGATGTCGCCAAGAGGTTCAAATGGAACGCAGCGCAAAACGATGACGCCGAACGGGACACGCATGTTGATGCTCGTCGATGCCGAGCCTGCTCAGGCACGCCTTGTGTCGGCGCTCGCCGCGCGCGCGGGCTGGCGCACCATCGTCGCACCGGAAAGCGAAGTGGCGATTGCGACGCTGGGTACCCGCGACGGGATGATGCTCGACGCCATCCTGATCGACGTCGGCGACGATATCGCCCCCATGATCGAGGAATTGCGCGCCCGCCGCCCCGCGCTGCCGATCCTGATGCTGACCGCGAACAACTCCATTGATGTTGCCGTAACGGCGATGCGCGCGGGTGCTTCGGATTTTCTCGTCAAACCGATTGCACCCGAACGCCTGCTGGCGGCACTTGAAGCCGCGATCCAGAACGGCACCGACGGCGGCGAACTGCGCCCGCTGACCGAAAAGATCGGCGCGGCACTGGGCTTCGACGAGATTGTTGGTTCGGCACCCAAATTTCGTGCAGCGCTCGCCATTGCCGCAAAGGCCGCTCGCGCGCGCGTCCCGATGTTGGTCGAGGGTGAAACCGGCGTCGGCAAAGCGGTTATTGCCGAAGCCATCCATACCGCGTCGCCCCGCGCCAAACGCCCGCTGATCATCGTCAATTGCGGATCAATGCCGGTCAACCAGATCGAATCCGAACTGTTCGGGCATGAAAAAGGCGCGTTTGCGGGCGCGTTCACCAGCCAGATCGGCAAGCTAATTGATGCCGACGGCGGGACGCTATTCCTCGACGAGGTCGGCGAATTGCCCGTCGACGCACAGGTCAAATTGCTCCGCGTCCTGCAATCGGGCGAAGTCATTGCCGCAGGGGCGCGTTACCCCCGCGAGGTCGATGTCCGCATCGTCGCCGCAACTAACCGCACCCTGCTCGACCGCGTTGCTGCGGGGCATTTCCGCGAAGACCTGTATTACCGCCTCGCCGCCGTCCAGCTGACCATTCCTCCATTGCGCGAACGTCGCGGCGATGTGCCTGCGCTGGCCCGTCATTTGCTCAGCCGCATTGCGCGCCAGCCGGGCCTGCGTGATCTCGGCATCACCGACGAGGCAATGGCGCTGCTGTCGGGCTATGTCTGGCCCGGTAACGTCCGCCAGCTCCACGATGTGCTGTTCCGCGCCGCCGTACTGTGTGAGGGCGACGCCCTGACGGCGAACGATTTCCCGCATATCGCCGCGCAATCGCTTAACACCCCCCAACCCGGCGAACCTTCGGGCGCAGGCGTTGCGCTTTACCAGCCAGACGGCAACCTGCGCGCATTGGACGCGATCGAAGCGGACGTCATCCGCCTCGCCATTGGCCATTATCGCGGCCGAATGACCGAAGTCGCCCGGCGGCTGGGGATCGGGCGGTCCACGCTGTACCGCAAGCTGGCGGAGCTGGGGATTCAGGACGCGGCCTGATGGGCTTCAAGCGACCATTCCGCGCAGAACCCGTTCATCTCGGCGCTTATCAGCTCAAGAAGCGACGGGCTGAAAGAACTTCCAGAAATCGACTTATCGCGGCGGCGGTTGCAGCCGCCGTGCTTTCCGGCCTCGCGCTGGCCTATGCGACCACGCTCAACTGGTCAGAGCTCTGGCCGACTATGCGTTCCACAGCGGCTGATCTAGGCATTGTGCGTCGGCACGACCCCCAACCCGGTGACTACTTCAGCAGCTGCGACGAAGCGCGAGCAGAGGGAGTCGCACCGCTGGCAGTTGGCGAACCGGGATACAGAAGCCCTCTCGACGAGGACGGCGATGGGGTGGCCTGCGAACCTTATCGCGGTCGGCACTAACCACTCAACCCTTGATCCCGCATCCCGCGCCACACCTTCAGCGCCTGCACCGTCTCCGCGACATCGTGGACCCGCACGATCTGCGCGCCTTGTTCGGCGGCTTTGAGCGCAACCGCCAGACTCCCTGCTAGCCGCTGCTCGACCGGTGCCTCGCCGGCAAGTGCGCCGATGAACCGCTTGCGGCTGGCACCCACCAGCAGCGGACAGCCGAGACCGTGGAAGAGCGACAGGCCGTTGAGCAGCGACAGATTCTCCGCAACGCCTTTGCCGAAGCCAACGCCGGGATCAACGATCAACCGGCTGCGTGCGATGCCTGCGGCTTCAAGCGCAGCAATCCGCGCGTCGAGCCAATCGTAGGTTTCGATCAGCGGGTCTTTGTAAACGCCGCCCTCGTGTAGCGTCTTTGCCGCATCGGGCGAGTGCATGATGACCACGGGGCAGGTCGCGCCCGCCATCAGCGCCACTGCCTGAGCATCGTGGCACAGCGCCGAGACATCATTGACCAGCGTTGCCCCCGCCGCCAGCGCCGCCGCCATCACCGCGGCCTTGCGCGTGTCGATGCTCACCGCGACGCCCGCGCGTGCCAGCCGTTCGATCACTGGCTGCGTGCGGGCGATCTCGTCGCCCTCCCAAACAGTCGCCGCACCTGGCCGCGTCGATTCGCCACCGACATCGATAATTGCTGCGCCTGCCGCTGCCATGGCCACGCCCGCGCTCGCGGCGGCTTCGGCATCGCCGTCGTGCTTGCCGCCGTCGGAAAAGCTGTCGGGCGTCATGTTGAGGATGCCCATGACCTGCGGCTGGTCGAGGCGCACCGTGCGCTCGCCGAGCACCAGCGCCCCGCGCGGGCTGGTCAGGCGGGCCAGCGTTGTACCAGCGGCTTCATCGCCCGCGATTACGGCTTCGATCTCGCCGACCGGTACGAGACGTATCGACAATCGGGTGCCGCCCTCGACCCAAATGACTTCGAATGCGGAGAAGAACGACATCCCCCCCGCCAGCCGCATGAACTGGCCGTCGAAACCGACAGGTGAATCGATGAACGCGGTGGGCCGGAGGTAAAGCGCCATCGTCAGACTGTCTCGCACGCCACGCGCTCGAAAACGTCACGCACCTCAGCCGGAGTTGCTGCCCTCACCGCGCCCGCGCTGAGCTCCGCCTCGCTCCACAGCCACGACCGCGCGGGATCGTCGCGCATCGCCCAATCGGGGAAAAGTCGCACGTCGGCAGGCTGAGACAGGAACGGGACAACTGCCAGATGCTGGTCGTCGCCCTTGATCCGCGCATAGGTCGTCTCGACCGCTGCCTCCGGTCCTTCAACCAACTGAAGGTAGATGTCGCGTCGACACACCAGCGCACCAGTCAGACCGTCACGCACGTTGTTACCCCGCGAGATTGACAGGATTCCGTTGAGGATGCCGGCGTCGAAGCCGAACGGTTCGGACATGTGGATGAGTTGGTGGATGGTCATTGCTGTCGGTGTAGGGCGGGACATCGCCAAATGAAATCGTCACCCTGAACTTGTTTCAGGGTCCACCAATCCACCCGACCAAGCCAACCTCTGAGGGGTGGATGCTGAAACAAGTTCAGCATGACGGCTCAAATCACGGTTCGGTCGACAGCAGATAGGTCTGGCGCAGCGCATCAATGGGCTTCACCTCGCCGCCGTCGGCATAGTGCCAGAACGTCCAGCCGTTGCATGACGGTGCGCCTTGCAATGCCGCGCCCAGCTTGTGGATCGTGCCCGCCACCGTCCCGCACATCAGCGACCCATCGGCGCGCACCTTCGCGACCCAGCGGCGTTTCGTGTCGAACACTTCGCTGCCCGGCGCGAGCAAGCCCGTTTCGACCAAAGTTCCGAATGCCACCCGCGTGGCCGCCGTCGGCGCCATCATCGTCGTGATCGCACTCTCGTCGAGCGGCAATGCGGCGGCGATGCGTTCATGCGCCACGTCGCAATAGGTCGCGTCGCGCTCGATGCCGATAAAGTGCCTCCCCAGCCGTTTCGCCACTGCGCCGGTCGTGCCGGTCCCGAAGAACGGGTCGAGTATCACGTCGCCGGGCTTGGTCGCCGCGAGCAACACTCGGTAAAGCAATGCCTCGGGCTTTTGCGTCGGATGCGCCTTTGTCCCGCCGCGCTTCAACCGCTCCTGCCCGCCGCAAATTGGCAGGCTCCAGTCCGAGCGCATCTGCAACTCGTCATTGAGCGTCTTCATCGCGCGGTAGTTGAACGTGTAGCGCGACTTCTCGCTGCGCGCTGCCCAGATCAGCGTCTCGTGCGCGTTGGTGAAGCGGGTGCCTTTAAAATTAGGCATCGGGTTCGCCTTGCGCCAGACGATGTCGTTCAGAATCCAATAGCCCTGATCCTGCACCTTGGCACCCACTCTGAAGATATTGTGGTAACTGCCGATCACCCAGAGCGTGCCGTCGGGCTTCAGGATACGCCGCGCCTCGGCCAGCCATGCCGCAGTAAAGGCGTCATAGGCGGCAAACGTCTCGAACTTGTCCCAGTCGTTATCGACCGCATCGACGCGGCCCCCTTCGGGCCGGAACAGGTCGCCACCGAGCTGGAGGTTATACGGCGGATCGGCGAAAATCATGTCGATACAACCATCGGGCAGCCCCGCCATCGCCGCGATGCAGTCGTCCATCAGGATGGTGTCCAGCGGCAGGTCGACGACCGGTGCCGCAGCCTTCAGACGTTCGAGTACCCCCATCAACCTACCCCCTAAATCCCGGAACATGAGTGAGTCCGGCTGAGTCCGGCGTCAAGTGCGAAGTTCACATGGAGTCTTAAGAAGGGTCTCTATCAAAAAGAGAACGAAACGAGTCTGTGTCGATATGTTGAGTCTGTGTGTGAAGAGAGACTCAACTAATGGGGGTGTGGCCTGCCGGACTCACACTCGAAAAATATTTTGCGACAGGGGCAAAACTACGGCGATGAAGCGGCGTCGGGCCGTGTTCGGCCAGCGCGCGCAGGTGTTCGGGTGCGCCATAGCCCTTGTTGCGGACCCAGCCGTACTGCGGGTAATCGACGGCGGCAGCGCACATGATGCGGTCGCGGTGTTCCTTGGCAATGATGCTTGCCGCCGAAATGCACGGCTCGGTCGCATCGCCGCCGACAATCGCGCGCGCCGTCCAGCGCCAGCCCTCAACCCGACCTGCAGGCGTCAGATTGCCGTCCACGCGCACCTCGACAATGTCGTCGCAGCAATTGAGCGCCCGCACCGCACGCGTCATGGCCAGCATCGTCGCACCGAAGATGTTGAGCCGGTCGATCTCTTCGACATCGGCCATACCAACCGCCCAGCGACAGCGCCGCTGGATCACAGCTTCGAGTTCCGCTCGCCGGGCACCCGACAGCTTTTTCGAATCGTCGAGCCCCGACGGGCGCGGCTTGCACAGGACCACAGCGGCGGCAACGACGGGGCCCGCAAGGGGTCCGCGCCCTGCCTCGTCCACGCCGACGATCATATGTCGTCGTCCGGGTCGAGCCGTTCTTCGATGAAATCGGTGACCTCATGATGTCCGATGGGTCCATGGCCACTGCCAAACCCCGGAGCGCCAAGGATCGCGAGCCGCACGAAGCGAACTGCCTGTTGAAAAGCTGCGGTCATATCCATCCCCGCGCCCAAGCCGCAGGCGAGCGCGCTGGCAAAGGTGCAGCCGGTGCCGTGCGTGTCGTCGGTGTCGAAGCGTTTGCCTTCGAGCCGCGCGACCTCCGTCCCGTCAGGCGCGAGGACGCGGTCGACGACATAATAATCTTTGCCGTGGCCGTCCTTGACCACGACATGGCAGCCGTGCCGCCCGATGGCTTCGTAGCCGCCCAGCGCTTCAGCCTCGGGAATGTTCGGCGTCGCGACAGTGGCGAGCGCCATCAGCCGCCGGAACGCCATGATCGTGGCCGCATCCGCAAGCTTCGCCCCGCTGGTCGCAACCATTACGGGGTCGAACACGATGGGCATATCGATGTGCGCGAGCCGGTCCGCGACCGCGTTCGCCGTTTCCGCGCTGCCGATCATACCGATCTTGATCGCATCGGCACCGATGTCGTTCAGCACCGCGTCGATCTGGGCGATGACCATGTCGGTAGGCACGGGGTGCACTGCCATAACCCCCAGCGTGTTCTGTGCGGTGATCGCGGTGATTGCCGTCGTCGCGAAACCGCCGAGCATCGTGACCGTTTTGATGTCTGCCTGAATGCCCGCGCCACCGCCTGAATCTGACCCCGCAATAATGAGGATGCGGGGCGTCATCCCTTGAACTTGCGCTCGACCGATGCCGGATATTTCTCAAGCAACGCCTTTGCCCGCGTCGGCCGGTCGGTCAGCTCGCCACCGCAATTCGGGCAGCGTTCGTCGAGCGTGTCGGCACAACCCGCGCAAAAAGTGCATTCGAAAGAACAGATGAACGCTCCTCCGGCCGTTGGCAGCAGGTCGGTGCCGCAGCGTTCGCAATCGGGCCGCATGTCGAGCATCAGGCCGCCGCCTTCACCGTGTCACAAATCATATCGACCAGCCGGTGGACCTGCGCTTCGTCGTCCCCTTCCGCCATAACGCGGATCAGCGGTTCGGTCCCCGACGGCCGGATCACCAAGCGTCCGCGCCCGACGAGTTCGGCTTCGGCCTCGGCAATCGCAGCCTTCACGCGCGCGTCGTCGAGTGGTTTTCCGCCCGTAAAACGAACATTCTTGAGCAATTGCGGTACCTTGTCGAACAGGTGCAGCAGCTCGCTCGCCGGTTTGCCGGTTGCGACCAACTCGGCCAAAATCTGCAGTGCCGCGATCAGGCCGTCGCCCGTCGTCGCATAATCGGACAGGATGATGTGCCCCGACTGCTCGCCGCCGACATTAAAGCCCTTGGCCCGCATCCGTTCAAGCACATGGCGGTCGCCAACACCGGTGCGTTCAAGCGTCAGTCCTTCACCCGCCAGATGCCGTTCGAGACCGAGGTTCGACATGACCGTCGCCACCAGTCCGCCGCCGGTCAGCAATCCGCTGCGTGCCCAACTCGTCGCGATCAGGGCCATCAGCTGGTCGCCATCGACGACCTGCCCCTTTTCATCGACCACGATCAGCCGGTCGGCATCGCCGTCGAGCGCAATCCCGATATGAGCGCCGCTGGCGACAACGGTTTCCTGCAACAGGCCGGGGCTGGTCGAGCCGCAGCCCTTGTTGATGTTCTTGCCATCGGGGGTGACGCCCAGCGTGACGACCTCCGCTCCCAGTTCCCACAGTGCAGAAGGGGCGACCTGATAGGCGGCACCGTTGGCGCAATCGATCACGATCTTGAGCCCGTCGAGACGCAGGTCTTCAGGGAACGTCGATTTGGCGAAATGGATATAGCGGCCGCGCGCATCCTCGACGCGGCGCGCGCGGCCGATGTCGGCGGCAGGTGCAAGATTAGACGGGACCGACAGCAGACGCTCGATCTCGGTCTCGGCCTCGTCGCTCAGCTTATAGCCATCGGGGCCGAACAATTTGATGCCATTGTCCTGAAACGGGTTGTGGCTGGCGGAAATCATGACACCCAGATCGGCACGCATCGTCTGGGTCAGCATAGCGACGGCGGGCGTGGGGATGGGGCCAAACTGGACAACATCCATGCCGACGCTGGTAAACCCGGCAACAAGCGCGTTTTCGACCATATAGCCCGACAGCCGTGTGTCTTTGCCAATCACGACGCGGTGCCGGTGGTCGCCGCGCAGGAAATAGGTCCCTGCCGCCTGCCCGACTTTCATCGCGATCTCGGGTGTCATCGGCGCAACATTGGTCAGCCCGCGAATGCCGTCCGTACCAAAAAACTTGCGTGCCATGTGTCTCCGCCATGTAAGAACCATCATTCCCGCTTTGACAGCGGTGGCAGGCGGGTTAGCAACAGGCGATGTCCAACGCCACCCGCATCCTGCTCGCCCTTGTCGCCGGTCTAATCCTCGGGATTGTCAGCGCAGACGCCAGTCCCGAAACCGCAAAGGCACTGGCCGATATTGCCGACCCCATCGGTACTTTGTGGCTAAACGGGCTTCGCATGACGATTGTCCCGCTGGTCGTGGCGTTGCTCATCACCGGGATCGCACAAACCGCCGAAGCGGCGCGCGCCGGGAAGATGGCGGTTCGCACCTTGTTGTGGATCGTCGGGCTGATGACTTTTTCCGCAGTCGCCGGGGCCATTTTGACACCGAGCTTGCTGGCGTTGTGGCCGATGCCGGGCGAGTCCGCTGCGGCGCTCAAGGCGGCACTGGGCACCGCGCCTGCCGTCGGCGTGGTTCCGCCCTTCAGTGACATTGTTCGCGCGTTGGTGCCGACCAACCCGATAGCCGCCGCGTCGAAGGACGACATCCTGCCGCTGATGATCTTCACGCTGGCTCTGGCATTCGCAATCACGCGGCTCGCGCCTGATCCGCGCAAACTTCTGACCGGTTTCTTCGCGGCACTGGCGGATGCGCTGGTCATTGTCATTGAATGGGTGCTGAAACTTGCCCCGCTCGGCGTGTTCGCGCTCGCCTATGTCGTGGGTGCCCGTTCAGGCGTAGCGGCGTTCGGGGCGCTCCTACATTATGTGGTCATCGTCTCGGTCGTCGGGATTGTGATCGGCCTGATCGCCTATCCGGTCGCGGTGTTTTCGGGGCGCGTCCCGCTCGGTCGCTTTGCGCGCGAAGTCGCGCCGGTGCAGGCGCTGGCGATCAGCACACAGTCGTCGCTCGCTTGCTTGCCGCTGATGCTCAAAAAGTCGCAGGCGCTGGGCGTGCGCGGCTCGACGGCGGATCTGGTTCTGCCGATGGCGGTTGCCCTGCTGCGCATCACCGGACCCGCCGTCAACATCGCCGTCGCACTCTATATCGCGCACTGGTTCGGGGTGACGATGGGGCCGTGGCAATGGGGGATTGCCGTTGTCGTAGCGGTGTTGACCTCGATGGGGGCGGTCAGCCTACCCGGCCAAGTCAGCTTTTTCACATCGTGCGCGCCAATCTGCATCGCCATTGGTGCCCCGATCGAGCCGCTGGCACTGCTGGTTGCTGTCGAGACATTGCCCGATATTTTCCGGACGCTCGGCAATGCCCAGATGGACGTCGCGCTAACGACCGCGGTCGAGGCGCAATCGGACGATGGCTAGAACCAGCGCCAGATACCGGCAATTGGACCACCCGCCAGCGGATGTGCCCAAGTTGCAATCAGCCACACGACCAACCCGCCACCCAGCGCGTGCATCCCCGGCGTCGCTGCGCTCCATGAGATACGGCCTGACAGCTGCCCCGCAAACGGCCAATAGGTTGTGCGTGACGACCAGTCGCGCCATGCCAGCCCCATCAGATTTGCCTTTTTCACGTCCTGACCTGCCGCCCCCACAAGCGCGAGAAACGCAATGCCAATGCTCAGGACAATCACCGCAGGGCGCGGGCTGACGAGGACGTGCGCCAGCGACCACAGCGCAAAACTCCACATCATCGGGTGCCGCGTGATCGCGAAGACGCCGCGTGCGGGTTGCGAGGCGAGTTTATCGGCCCCGGGCGCAGGTAGTGCAGGATTGCGGACGAAAGAGCCAAGCAGGAAGATGCTCGCGGCCAGCATAACGAGGGTCGATATTGCCCAGAGACTGTCGCCGACGTTCCACAGCGGCTCACCATAGGGAGCTCCGCGAAAAGCATTCGCCGCCCAAGCCAGAGTCGCCAACGACACCGCGACATAAAACAGCTGAAACCCTGTCGGTCCCAGCCGCGCCACCAGCGGCGCTCGCAGCGGGTGCGACATCGCGAAATGAGTGCCGACGAACAGCGCCAGTGCGATGATGAGTTGCGGCATATCCCTCCCCTTTTTAGCCAGTTTAGCGGTCGTACGCCTTGGGCAATGTGCCCTCCTGCGGTTTCAGGTACCGGTCGCGCAACCGTGTCTGGCGTGTGGCCAGACTCTGTTCGATGCCGTCGATCCATACCCGCTCGGGCGCACTCGACAGCTCAAGCGGGTCGCCCGACCAGATCACCACATCTCCGCGCCGTCCGGGTCGCAGCGAACCAATCTCGCTGCCCAGCCCCAATGCCTCGGCAGGTTTCGAGGTGATCGCCGCGAACGCGTTAGCCCAATCTAGGCCGGTCGCACCCGGGATTTTGGTCAGCGCCACGAGGTTGCCGGCATATTGCGGCGTGCGGATCGGCATACGCGGATCATCGTCGTCGATGGTCCCGACCGACACCTGTACCCCCGCCGCTTTCATCCGCCCGATGTTAGATTGTGTGGCGGCAAGTTGTTCGAAGCTGCTTGGCAAATCGTTGAGCGCCGACGCGATCACCGGCACCCCCGCTGCCGCAATCTGGCGCGCCACGGTCCAGCCCTCGGTCGCGCCGACGAGAACGAGGCGCAGGGCGGGAAACTCTGATTTCAACGCGAGTATCTTGAGAATATCCGGCCCGCCCTCGACATGGACGACCAGCGGCATTCGCCCGTCAATGACCGGCAACAGCGCCTCGGCATCGCGGCGCTGGAGCATCGCATCCTTGCTGCGCCCGTCATAGCCCGCTGGATTGCGGCCAAAGTCGCGTGCTTCGGCGAGCATGTTGCGGAACATCGCATGGCTTGCCGGGCGGCTGCCACCCGCGATCCGCGCGCCTGCCTCGCCGAATTCGACGAACTGAAACGCGCGTGCTTTGGTCACCAGATCGATGTCGCTGGCGAGGTCGATCACCGCCCCCTGCCCCGCAAACATGTTGCCCGACGAATCGGGGGCGACGACCGCACGGGTAATGCCGCGCGCGCGGTTGACCGCAATGGCGGGAACGCGCGGATTGAGGCCATTGACGACGTCGAGCGAGGCATTGAACACCGTGTTCCGGGCCGCGCCGTCATTGGTTGGATCGACGGCATCGACCTCGACAAGGCCAAGCCGCGAGAAGCCCGCGACGATACCCGCCGCGACCCATTTGCCGGTCGCATCGACGACGCGCGCGCCTGCTGGCACAGCAACGCCGGAGCCTGCCGCGACAATCCTGCCGTCGCGGACAACTACGGTGCCGGGTGCAGGTGCGGAACCGTCGCCGATGGCCACCGTGCCGCCAGTGATCGCGATGGTCTGCGCCTGCGCCTTCCAGCCAATAAAGGCTCCTGCGAATCCGCACATGATGCCGGTCATGCCGAGGAGCGAGATGCGCTTGCGCTCTTTCACTTCACATCTCCTTCGCCGGTCTGGCCCAGCTCGAAATCGCTCACCGGCCGCCGTTTCGGATCATTGGCATCGTACATCATTGCGCCATCGATCCAGACCCGTTCGGGGCGGGTGTAAGCGCTGAACGGGTTGCCATTCCACAGCACGACATCGGCCATTTTGCCGACCTTCAGCGAGCCGGTCTTGTCGCCGATGCCCATGGCCTTGGCAGGATTGGAGCTGAGCCAGGTCCAGGCGGTTGCCTCCGAAATGTCGATCCCCGCGCGCCGCCCTGCCGCCAGCGCCTTCGCTGCCTCTTGATTCAGCCGCTGAATACCGTTCGCGTCGTCCGAATGGACGATGGCGCAGGCACCCGCATTGTGAACCAGCGGAATATTTTCGGGAATCGCGTCATAGGATTCCATCTTGAATCCCCACCAGTCGGCCCACATTGCCGAGCAGATACCGCCTGCTTTGAGCATATCGGCGATCTTGTAGCTTTCGACGGCGTGGTGGAACGCGGTGATCTTATAGCCGAATTCCTTCGACAGATCGATCATCTGTGCCATTTCATCGGCGCGGTAGCAGTGGTTCTGGACAAGGATTTCGCCCGCGAGCACGCCAACCAGCGTGTCCATCGCGATGTCGCGCGTAATCTCGCCGCCCTTCTCTAGCTTCTTGCGATATTCGACCGCTTTCGCCCAGACGCCGCGGTTGACCGCCATATTGCCCATCCGCGTCGCGGGCATCTGGCTACGTCCACCGTAAACCCGCTTGGGGTTCTCGCCGCACGCCATTTTCAGGCCATAGGGCGCGCCGGGGAATTTCATGCCCTGCGCGGTGCGCGCATAGACGTTCTTGAGCGTGACCGACCGACCGCCGAACAGATTGGCCGAACCCGGCAAAATCTGCAGTGCCGTCACCCCGCCATTGGCGAGCGCACGGCTGAAACCGGGATCCTGCGGCCAGACCGAATGTTCGGCCCATACCTCTGGCCGGACCGGACCGGTCGCTTCATTGCCGTCCGAATGGGCATCGACACCGGGCGACGGATAATTGCCGAGATGCGAATGAATATCGATGATGCCCGGCGTCACATATTTGCCGGCACCTTCAAACACCAAAATGTCGGCAGGGATCGGCGTATCGGGACCACCGATACTGGTGATCTTGCCTCCCGACATGAACACGACTCCGCGCTCGATCCGCCCACCCTCGCCGTCGAGGATCGTCGCGCCACGAATAGCGGTCGGAGCGGACGGATAGGGTTTATAGGTCGAGGGGTAAGGATCGGCGCTCCATTTGGCCGGTGTTGGTTTTGTCGAAGCACTTTCAGGCTTCGCCGCGGGCGCTGTGGTACACGCGGCCAAGGCAAAAGTCAGTGCTCCCAGCCCAACGAAGCGGCTCATGCGGCGTTCTCGTCGTCGCTAAGTGTGTCGAGATGCATCCAGCGTTTGACGATGGGCGACAGCAGCAAAACGCCGACGCCGACGCCGATGGAGATGAAGCCGAACATCTGATAGACATCAAGCAGTCCCTGTTTGGTCATTTCGCCGTCGTGTCCGCCGGTGGCCTCCCCGATCTTGCCCGCGACGAAATTGCCCACCGCCGTCATGTAAAACCATGCGCCCATGATGAGCGATGCAAGGTATTTCGGCGCCAGCCGGTTCATCGCCGACAAACCAACAGGCGACAGGCACAATTCCGCCGTGGTCGCGAACAGATAATACATGAAGACGAGGAAAACCGGGGTCATTGCCGCTGCGCCATAGGCCTGAGCGCCCCAGACAAGCACGAGATTGGCAACGCCCATTTGTAGCAGTGCAAGGCCGAACTTGGCCGGTGCCGAAGGCTCTTTGCCGCGTCGTCCCAGCCACTGCCACAGCCCCGCGAACAACGGCGCGAGCAGGATAATGTAGATCGGGTTGATCGACTGGAAAATGCCCGCTGGCACACCGCTGCGATCAACGAAACGGTCGGTAAACAGATTCATCGAGCCGCCCGCCTGTTCGAACAGCCCCCAGAAAATCGGATTGAGGCTGATCAGGAACAGGATCGCGAACATACGCTCGCGCGGCTCCTTCGGCAGCTTGAAGCTCTCGTAGAGGACGTAGCCTAGAAGCGCGATGCCCGAAACGGCAAGCAAACCCTGAATGACGCCCTGATACTGGACCAGCGCCCAGATGACCGCGACGGCGGCAAGACCAACGCCGTACAAAGTCCATTCGCGCGCCTTCGTCAGCGGCGCAGGTGCTTCCCCGGCCCCGCCGAGTGCTGCCTTGCCGAGCACGAATACAACGAGTCCCGCAAGCATCCCAATTCCAGCCAAGCCGAAACCCCAGCCCCAGCCGATGGTCTGGCCAAGATAAGCGACGAGGATCGTACCGATGGCAGCACCGACGTTAATTCCCATGTAAAAAATCGTGTAGGCACCGTCACGCCGGATGTCGGTCAGCTTGTACATCTGCCCGACCATCACCGAGATGTTGGCCTTCAGGAAGCCCGAACCCACAATTATGAATGCAAGCGCAGCCCAGAACACATTGATTGTCGGGTCGTCCTGCCCGCCTACACCTTCGACTGCCATCAGGCTATGCCCCGCCGCTAGCAGGATGCCGCCGAACAGCACAGCCTTGCGCTGCCCGAGATACCGGTCGGCAAGGTAACCGCCGAGTACCGGGGTGATGTAGACGAGACTGGTATAGGCACCGTAGATCAAACTCGATTTCGAATCCGAAAAGAGCCAGTGCTGCGTCAGGTAGAAAATCAGGATCGCGCGCATGCCGTAATAGGAGAAGCGCTCCCACATTTCGGCAAAAAAGAGCATGTACAGCCCTTTGGGGTGTCCGGCGAACTCGGGTTCACGCTGGGTCGCGACCTTCGCCCCGACCGCCAGAAAAATGCCTAAGACGATAACCGCGATCGCCGCGATCCAGTCGGCCTCGTTCCATAGCGACATGTTTTTCAATTCATCCAACCCCTTTTGTGCGCACGCAGCAGCGGCGAAACTTTATTGCGCCAGACTAGCGCGCTTTTTGCGGCTGTGAAGCACCTTCTTGTCGGGACGGGACGAGCGGCTGCCCCGCCGCCTGTTGCACGCGCACTTCCGTTAGTGCGACTTCGAGCGCCGCGATCCGTTTGGGCCAGCGGGGATGGGTGCCGTCTGCAAAGATGCCATAATCGGCGCGTTTCCTTAGCGCCGCCCAGAATTGGGTCACGCCAGCCAAGTCGTATCCAGCCCTTGCGACCAGCCAGACGCTGAGCCTGTCCGCCTCATATTCGGCCTGTTTCGACGGCGTCTTCAGCAGTTTGTGGCGCAGGATATTGTGCGCCAGTTCGTGTGCCATCAACGCCGCCAGCATGTCGTCAGTCGGCGTCGATTTCATCATGCTGTCAGAGATCGATACATAGCGCCCGTCGGCCTGGGTCTTGCCGAGTCCGCCGCGCACGATCTGGAATCGCGAACTGCATCCGGCAGCGACCGGATGGTCCAGCCGTAGCGTCGCCGGTCCGCGCCGTACAGCCAGCGCAATCTTGCCTCCGACGGCGCTCTCGATTGCCGATTCGACTTGCGCGACCCGTGCATAGGGGTGTTTCAAAGGCTGTGGGGGGATCGCTACGCCGTTCACCTCGACAATCGTGTCGCCAATCTGCGCGCCGCCGGTCGGCGTGCCCGCCACGACACCAACGACCGTCGGGCCCTCGCCAAGCCCCAGCGCAATCCGCGCATCATCGCGTATATCCGCCGAATATTGCGCGGCATCCTGCACGATCAGCCCCGCAAGGCTGAGCGACTGGCCCGGGCAAAAATCTGGCCCCGCCGCCTGTGCCAAACGCGTGCCGATGGTCGCCACCCGCACATCCTGATCGACCAAAGACCGCAGCGCAGCCTGTTGAGGCGTCAGGACAAGAGACAGAGCGATCAGAATCATGATCGCTTCCTAGCCGCCGCCTTGCCGCTAAGCGAGAGCACTGTTAGCCGCCCACAATGACCGAAGCCTCCATGTATAACGACGCGACTTCGCCGCTGGCGCTGCTTCACACCCGCCGGTCGGGCAAGCCTCGCGACATGATCGAGCCGGGACCGAACGCAGCGCAGCTTCACGACATTCTGTCGGCAGCAATCAGGGTGCCCGACCATGGCAAGCTGGCACCGTGGCGATTCGTTACTATCGGCAGTGAACAACGTACTGCCCTCGCCCGCGTTATTGTCGACGCCTATCGCACCGAAAAACCGGGTGCCGGGCGGCTGGAAATCGAGGCGATGGAGCAGTTCGCCCATCAGGCCCCCACACTCGTGGTGGCGCTGTCGGCCCCGGTTACCAGCAGCAAAATCCCGGTGTGGGAACAGGAATTGTCTGCGGGTGCCGCGATTATGAACCTGTTGCTCGCCGCGCATGCATCGGGCTTTGTCGGCAGCTGGCTCACCGGCTGGCCGAGTTACAGCGAGGCCGTTCGTGACGCGTTCGGGCAGGCTGGTGAACGTATTGCCGGGTTTGTCTTTATTGGTTCGCCCTCCCGCGGTCTGGAAGAGCGACCACGCCCGGAATATGACACCGTTGTCCGAAAATGGGTGATCTAGTGCAAATAACACACAGGGGCTGACAAGCGCGTGCCTATGGTGTATTACGCTTGCATGACAGCCGTAGAAAACGCCCCGGCCCCTGTTTATCTCCGCTTGCGCGGCCTGCTTGCCGGGTCGATTCTGGCCGGTGAATACGCAGAGGGCGAACAGCTCCCCTCCGTACGGGCGTTTGCGGCGGAGCACGGCGCCAATCCACTGACGGTCGCCAAAGCCTATCAAACCTTGCAGGACGAAGGTTTTGTCGCGGTACGTCGCGGTGTCGGAATGTTCGTCGCCGAGGGAGCAAGCGAGCGACTTCGCCTGCAAGAGCGTGAAATTTTCCTGACCCGAACATGGCCAAACGTGCAGGCACAGATCGGTCGGCTTGGTCTTGACCCCCGGGCACTGATCGAAAAAAGCTACGCTTAAACTTGACCGTCACGCACGGTTCATCGACAGGCGGTAGCTGCGCGCTATGGCTTTGAAATCACTCTTTTCCCGTAAAGCGGTGCCGCCGCCCCGTGCCATCGCGGCGGGCGAACGTATCTATGCGATTGGCGATGTTCACGGACGGCGCGACTGCCTTGACGATCTGTTGATCCGTATCGGCGAGGATGAGCGCGCGCGCGGGCCAGCGCAAACGACGCTGGTGCTGCTTGGCGATCTGGTTGACCGCGGCCCCGAATCGCGCGGCGTGATCGAGCGCCTCTCGCAGCTTGCAGAAGTCCGGCCCTGTGTTTTCCTGATGGGCAATCACGAAGAAGTGTTCATCGACGCATGGGAAGGCGATGAAGCAGCGGCACGGCTGTTCCACCGCATCGGGGGGCGCGAAACCCTGCTCAGCTACGGGGTCACCGTCGCTGATTATGACGCTGCCGATTTCGGGCGATTGCTCGTCCTGCTCGCCACATATGTTCCCGCCGAGCACATCGGATTTCTCCGCCAGTTTCGCGACACCTATCGCTCGGGCGACTATTTGTTTGTTCACGCCGGTATCCGTCCGGGTACGCCGTTAGAGGAGCAACGTCCGGCCGAATTGCGCTGGATCCGCGACCGTTTCCTTGATGACCCGCGCGATCACGGCTTTATCGTGGTCCACGGTCATTCGATCACGGCAGAGGTTGAAGAACGCCCCAACCGTATCGGTGTCGATACCGGCGCTTATGCGAGCGGCAAGCTGACTGCTGTCGGTCTTGAAGGCAGCGAACGCTGGTTTCTGTCAACCTGAAGACGACGTTTACCCAAGCACAACGAAAAATGCGCTAGGGGCCGAGTGAACACCCGCAGGATGATCTTTTTCATGGCTCCGAAACACCAAACCAATGTCGCCGTTCTTGGTCTCGGCTATATCGGCCTGCCCACGGCGGCGGTTGTCGCACGCTCGGGTGCGAGGGTGCTGGGGATCGATATTCACCAGCATGTCGTCGATACGGTCAATTCGGGTGGCGTGCATATCGAGGAGGTCGATCTCGACGCGCTGGTGCAGGGGGTTGTTCAACGTGGGCTGTTGCGCGCATCGACGCAGATCGAACCTAGCGACGTTTTCCTGATCGCGGTTCCGACCCCGTTCGACGACGACCACGCGCCAGACGTCCGCCACGTCCTGAGCGCCGCACGCAGCATCGCGCCTGTGCTGAAAACCGGCGACATCGTCATCCTCGAATCGACGTCGCCTGTCGGCACCACCGAACAGGTCCGCGATGCTCTGGAGGCTCTGCGCCCCGATCTGAAATTCCCACACGCCGGAAACGGTACCGCCGACGTCGCCATTGCCTATTGTCCAGAGCGGGTGTTGCCCGGTCGCATTCTCGTCGAGTTGATCGACAATGACCGCTGCATCGGCGGCATCACCCCGCGCTGTGCTCGCAAGGCACTGGCGTTTTATCGGACGTTCGTACGCGGAGCCTGCATTACCACGACGGCTAAGGTCGCCGAGATGGTCAAGCTCAGCGAAAATGCTTTCCGCGACGTCAACATTGCCTTCGCCAATGAGTTGAGCCTTGTCTCCGACAAGCTCGGCATCGACGTGTGGGATGTGATCGCACTCGCCAACCGCCACCCGCGCGTCAACATCCTGACCCCTGGTCCCGGGGTCGGCGGCCATTGCATCGCGGTCGACCCGTGGTTCATCGTTCACAGCGCGCCCGAGCTGACCCCGCTGATTCGCACCGCGCGCAACGTCAACGACGGCAAGACTGACCACGTCATCGCGCGCGCCTCTGCCTTAATCGAGGCGGAAACAGGTCGTGTTGCGCTACTTGGCCTCGCCTTCAAGGCGAATGTCGATGACTTCCGCGAAAGTCCGGCGATGAAGGTAGCCGAGGTGCTGACCCGGAAATTCGGCAACCGTATCGCCATCGTCGAACCGCACGTCGCCGAGCTGCCCAAAGTGTTATCGGACACCGGCGCGACACTCATTGATATCGACAGCGCGCTCGCAGACTGCGACACGATGATCGTGCTGGT
>JANNCK010000185.1:0-5921 GCA_031386545.1 Sphingomonadales bacterium | reverse complement strand
CACTCACGCAGCAACGGCTCGACCAGCACTTCGGTCGCATCCGCCAGCGTCACGAACCCGCGCCGCGCCGGAATCGCAATCGCCGTCAGCCGCCCCTCGACCACCGCCCCAGCGCGTGGCTCCGTCCCCTCGGGCTCGATCAGGACTTCGACAATCTCGTCATTTTCGACCAGCGCGGCGCGGGCCTCGCCGATGCCGTCCTCGTATAACCACACGGGCGAGGCTGGTTCAGGCAATGTCGATCCCGCAAGCCCGCAACAAATTACGGGTTTCGAACAGCGGCAAGCCGACGACACCCGAATGGCTGCCCGCGAGATCGCGGACAAACGCCTCGGCCTTGCCCTGAATGGCATAACCACCAGCCTTGCCCCGCCATTCGCCGCTCGCGAGATAGGCGTCGAGTGTCGAGGGGCCGAGTAGCGCAAACGACACGCGGGTATCCGACAAACGCTCGCGCAGCTTGCCGGTGGCATCAACCACCGCGAGCGCAGTCAGGACGTGGTGGCGGCGGCCGGACAGGCGCAGCAGGCAGGCCCGCGCTGTCGCCTCGTCCTCCGCCTTCGGCAATATCCGACGTCCCGCCCCCACAACTGTGTCAGCGGCAAGCACGACAGCGCCCGGGTGACGTACCGCCACCGCAAGCGCCTTTTCGCGCGCCAGCCGGATGGCATGGGCGCGCGGCGTTTCGTCCTTCAACGGCGATTCGTCGAGTTCGGCAGGATCGATGACGTCGGGCACGAAGCCAATCCGCGCAAGCAGCTCTAGACGGCGCGGCGAAGCGGAGGCGAGGACCAGTTTCATATCGGCAAGGCTCTATGCACCCTGCGCGGGCGTATCAGGCGTATCGACGCGCGTCAGGATTGGCCCGGACCGCCCCGTCCCGGCATGAAGCGATAGGTGATCCGCCCCTTGGTCAGGTCATAGGGTGTCATTTCAACCAGCACGTCGTCGCCGGTCAGCACGCGGATGCGATTCTTGCGCATCTTGCCTGCCGTATGGCCCAGCACTTCGTGGTTATTCTCCAGCTTCACGCGGAACATCGCGTTGGGCAGGAGCTCAAGCACCGTGCCGCGCATTTCGAGAAGTTCTTCCTTGGCCATGCAGCCCTTTATCGGTTGGTCTTAAACAAGTTGCGCCGCCCTTAGCGAAAGGGCGGCGCAAAAGAAAGTCACCTGCGTGACAGCATCTCAATCACCCATGTGACAGCGCGGCGAGCAGCAGCAGCGCCACGATGTTGGTGATCTTGATCATCGGGTTGACGGCCGGACCCGCCGTATCCTTATACGGGTCGCCGACGGTGTCGCCGGTCACTGCGGCCTTATGGGCTTCGCTGCCCTTGCCGCCGTGGTGGCCATCCTCGATGTACTTCTTGGCATTGTCCCACGCGCCGCCGCCCGATGTCATCGAGATGGCAACGAACAGGCCGGAGACGATCACGCCGAGCAGCAGCGCCCCGAGCGCCGCAAATGCTTCGGCCTGCCCCGCAACCGCGACGATCACGAAATACACGACGAGCGGCGCGAGCACGGGAAGCAGGCTCGGCAGGATCATTTCCTTTATTGCCGCCTTGGTCACCAGATCGACGGTGCGCGCATAGTCCGGCTTGACCTCATAGGTCATGATGCCCGGGTTCTTGGCGAACTGGTCGCGCACGTCCTTGACGACTTCGCCAGCAGCCCGTCCGACAGCGGTCATGCCCATTGCGCCGAAAAGATACGGCAGGAGGGCGCCGAGCAGCAGCCCGACGATGACATAAGGGTTTTCGAGGCTGAAATTGACCGCGAGATCGGGAAAGAACTCGCGCAAATCTGCCGTGTAAGCAGCAAACAGCACGAGTGCCGCCAGACCCGCCGAACCAATGGCATAGCCCTTGGTCACCGCCTTGGTCGTGTTGCCCACTGCGTCGAGCGCGTCGGTCTTTTCACGGACGCTGTCGTCCATGCCCGCCATTTCGGCGATGCCACCGGCGTTATCGGTAACCGGCCCGTACGCATCGAGCGCCACGACCATGCCGCCGAGTGCCAGCATCGATGTCGCGGCAAAGGCAATGCCGATGACGCCCGCTAGCTGATAGGCGATGATGATGCCTGCACAGATCACCAGCGTTGGCAGCGCAGTCGATTCAAGGCTGATCGCCAGCCCCTGAATGACGTTGGTGCCGTGGCCGGTTTCGGATGCCTTGGCGATGCTGCGAACTGGGCGATAATTGGTGCCGGTGTAATATTCGGTGATCCAGATCAGCGCGCCGGTGATGACGAGCCCGAGGAACATGCAATAATACAGCGTGCGTCCGGTAAAGCCGCCGGTGCCGTCAACGCTGGCACCAATGACATTTTCCATGCCGCCAAGGACGGCATCGGTCGCAAACCAGATCACGATGGCCGACAGGACCGCCGTGACAAGGAAGCCCTTGTACATCGCGTTCATGATGTTCTTCGAGCTGCCGAGGCGAACGAAGTAGGTACCGATGATCGAGGTCAAAACACACACGCCGCCAACGAGCAGCGGGAGTGTCATCAGCGACATCAGCTCTGCGGCCGTGGTCGTCGCGGCGAGCGTCAGCGCGATCAGCACCATCGTCGCGCCGAAAGTCACGACATAGGTTTCAAACAAATCGGCGGCCATGCCCGCGCAGTCGCCGACATTGTCGCCGACGTTATCGGCGATGACGGCGGGGTTGCGGGGATCGTCCTCTGGGATACCGGCTTCGACCTTGCCGACCAGATCGGCACCGACGTCGGCGGCCTTGGTAAAGATACCACCGCCAAGACGCGCAAAGATCGACACAAGCGACGCGCCGAGCGCAAGTGCGGTTAGCGCGGTGATGACGACACGGTTATCAGCAGCATAGCCAGCGGGGCCGGTCAGATACCAAAAGAAGCCTGCAATCGCGAGGAGCGCGAGGCCCGCCACCAACATGCCAGTGATCGCGCCCGCACGGAACGCCATCGTCAGGCCCTCTTGCAGGCCGACCGATGCCGCCTGCGCAGTACGCACATTGGCGCGTACCGAAATGTTCATGCCGATGAACCCGGTCGCGCCCGAAAGCACGGCACCAAGGACAAAGCCGACCGCCGGGATGATGTCGAGGAAGACCCACACCAGCACCGCAACGACGACGCCGACAATGGCAATCGTGCGATATTGGCGCGTCAGATAGGCCTGAGCGCCTTCCTGAATGGCGGCACCTATTTCCTGCATCTTGGCATTGCCCGGCGAGGCGCTGAGCACCTGGCGGCTGGTAACAATGCCATAGAGTACAGCTGCAAAGCCGCACAAAATGGCGATCAGAATGAAATTCATGGAGACCCTTCCCTGCGAATAACCCCGCGCTTAGCCCCGCGCGGATTTTCGGACGGGCCTATAAAGCGACGGCGCGGCCAATGGCAACCTTATTGACCATGTTGCCACCCGAGCCGGTCGGGCAGCGGCACGGAACCACTGGTATCACGCAGCGTCAGGCCGCCACCGCTCGCGAAAAAACCAATGCGGGTGGCGGCCACCGGCGGCACGGCCCCGGCGGCCAATGCAAACAGCAGTTCATAGTCGTCGCCAGCCGTCACCGCCGCGATCCGCTCGCCCGCAACCGGCACGGCATCGAGATCGATCTTAAGCGCGAGGTTGCTCGCCGATGCCATGCGCTGGGCATCGATCAGCAGGCCATCCGACACATCCATCATCGCATGGACAATGGGAGCGAGAGCTTGTCCTTCGGCAAGGCGCGGCACCGGGCGGCGGTAGGCGTCAAGGTGTGAAGGGTCGCCGTGCAATCCCAATCCCGCCCGCCCGATTACCCCCGTCACCCACAGCGCATCACCCGCCCGCGCCCCGCTGCGCGACGGCGCAACGGCGGCGCGCCCGATGGCGGTCAACGACAGCACGCGCGGCCCCTTCACGGTATCGCCCCCTAACAGCGCGACGTCGAATGCTGCCAGCGCTGCCCCAAACCCGCGCACAAACGCCGCATCCCAATCCGGATCGCCGAGCGGATAGCCGAGCAGCACCCCCAGCGGCGTCGCACCCTTCGCGGCAAGATCGGACAGATTTACCGCGAGCAGCTTCCACGCGACGTCTTCGGGTGGATCACCGGAGAGGAAATGCACGCCTTCGACGAGGACGTCATGGGTGAGGACAAGGTCGCCCGGCCCGGAACCGGCAAGCACCGCCGCATCGTCGAGCAGCCCGCGCGCCGCCGGATCGGTAGCGAGCGGGCGCAGGAGAGTTAGGAAGTCGGCTTCGGTCACGGCTGAAAGGTGTCAGACACTTTTTCCGGCCAATTTTTCGTTAAGGGCAGCGACGCCCGAAAAAGTGTCTGACACTTTTTCGCAAAGTCACCCATCACTGTCCCGCTCGATGTCCGCACCGACTGCGGCGAGCTTTTCCTCCAACCGCTCGTACCCGCGGTCAAGGTGATATACGCGTTGCACCTGCGTCTCGCCCTCCGCTGCCAGTCCCGCGATAATCAGCGACATCGAGGCACGCAGGTCGGTTGCCATGACCGGTGCACCAGTCAGCACCGGCACCCCGCGCACCATTGCAGAACGACCCTTCACCGTGATGTCCGCCCCCATGCGAGCCAGTTCGGGGACGTGCATGTAACGATTTTCGAAAATCGTTTCGGTCAGCATCGACGCGCCTTCCGCCTTGCACAGCATCGCCATGAATTGCGCCTGCATGTCAGTGGCAAAGCCGGGATAGGGCGCTGTCGATAGCGTCAGTGGCCCCAGATGTCCGTTCGAAGCCACGGTCACGATACCCTTGTGGACCGTGACACTGACGCCCGCCTCGCGCAGTGCATCGAATGTCGCGCCCATTTCACTAACATCGGCCCCGACGAGATCAACCGAACCACCGGTAATCGCAGCGGCACAGGCATAGCTGCCCGCCTCGATCCGGTCAGGCATCACCGCATAGGTCGCCCCGTGCAGCCGGTCGCGGCCCTCGATGGTCAGCGTGTCGGTGCCGACGCCGTCGATGCTCGCCCCCATTGCGATCAGGCAATTGCACAGATCGACAATCTCGGGCTCGCGCGCCGCATTCTCGATGACGCACGTTCCCTTGGCGAGCACGCCCGCCATCAGTGCATTTTCGGTTGCCCCGACCGACACGACGGGAAAGCGCACCGTGCCACCGGGCAGACGCCCGCCGGGTGCGACGACCTTCACATAACCGTGGGTGATCTCGATCTCCGCGCCGAACGCTTCGAGCGCCTTCAGGTGCAGATCAATCGGTCGCGTTCCGATGGCACAGCCACCCGGCAGCGACACCGTCGCCTCGCCCATCCGCGCCAGCAACGGCCCGAGCACAAGGATCGACGCGCGCATTTTGCGGACGATGTCATAGGGCGCAGTCGTCGAAGTGACGTGTCCCGCCCGCATTGTCATCACCCGACCGAAATCCTCGGGCCGCGCGCCTTCGATTTGCGTCGAGACGCCGAGCTGGTTGAGCAAATGCCCAAAACTGTCAACGTCGGCGAGGCGCGGCAAATTACGCAGCGTTAGCGGCTCGTCGGTGAGCAGCGCACACGGCATCAGCGTTAACGCTGCGTTTTTTGCACCCGAAATGTGGATACGGCCCGACAGCTTGTTGCCGCCGCGAATGAGAATACGGTCCATACACGCCGGTTAAGCGTGCGCGTGCGCCCGTGCAAGCGTGGGGTAGCTGTGGCTTTGCAGGCTGTCTGCCGGACGCAACATTTTCTCGTAGTGCGCGGCCAATTCGGCGTGGACGGCTGCTGCCGGTCGCGTTGTCGCGCTCTGCGCCAGGCTACGCTCCTCACGGGCGCGGCGGGCATAATATTCCTTGTCGATTGCCGTCACGGTCGCTTTCCTTCATTGGTCCCAAGAGCGGGATGACGGTGATGTGTCCGGAAAATCGTTTCGGATAAATAACATAGGTTAAGTCGGCTACGGGGGCGTGCT
>JANNCK010000071.1:0-2459 GCA_031386545.1 Sphingomonadales bacterium | reverse complement strand
CAACGAGCCTTTGGTGCGCGAAGTGTGGAGCCGCACCGACCTGATCGCGCGCTGGCAGGCCGATGGCGAGACGTTCAAGGCCGAATGGGCGGCGGAACTGCCCGACGACAACGAGATCACGGTATATCGCGCCGGCACTTGGATGGACATGTGCCGGGGGCCGCATTTGCCCTCGACGGGCAAGCTCGACCCGGCGGCATTCAAGCTGACCCGCGTATCGGGGGCGTACTGGCGCGGCGACCAGAACAACGCGATGCTCAGCCGCATCTACGGCACCGGCTGGCTCAACAAAAAGCAGCTGGGCGAGCATCTGGTCCGGCTGGAGGAAGCCGCCAAGCGCGACCACCGCCGCATCGGCGCGGACATGGACCTGTTCCATTTGCAGGCCGAGGCGCACGGCAGCGTGTTCTGGCACCCGCGCGGCTTCGTGATCTATCGCGCGCTGGAGGCCTATATGCGCCGTCGCCTCGATGCGGCCGGCTATCTCGAGGTCAAGACACCGCAGATCATGGACGCGCGCCAGTGGGAACAGTCCGGGCACTGGGGTAAATACCGCGAGAATATGTTCGTCATCCCTGACGAGGTGCCGAACACCGAGGATGAAGGGCCGGTCGTCAGCGACAAGGCCGAGTGGATGGCGCTGAAGCCGATGAACTGCCCAGCGCATGTGCTCATCTTTCGGCAAGGCATCAAAAGCTATCGCGACCTGCCGCTGCGGCTCGCTGAAATGGGCTGCTGCCATCGTAATGAACCGCATGGCGCGCTCCACGGCCTGATGCGCGTGCGCCAGTTCACGCAGGACGACGCGCATATCTTTTGCCGCGAAGACCAGATCGTCGATGAAATCACGAAGTTCTGCGACTTGCTCGATGTGATCTACAAGGATCTTGGGTTTCCCGACTACGCGATCAAGCTCGCGTTGCGCCCAGACAAAAGGTTCGGGTCGGACGAAATGTGGGACTGGTCTGAACAGTCGATGCGCGATGCCGTCGCCGCAACGGGGCGCAACACGCCCGAATGGGGCTGGCAGGAACTGCCGGGCGAGGGCGCGTTTTATGCGCCCAAGCTCGAATTCCACCTGACCGATGCCATCGGGCGGACGTGGCAGGTCGGCACGATCCAGACCGACACCGTGCTGCCCGAACGGCTGGACGCGGGCTACATCGGCGAAGACGGCGCGCGCCACCGGCCGATCATGCTCCACCGCGCGATTCTGGGCAGTTACGAACGCTTTATCGGCATTTTGATCGAGCATTATGCGGGCAAATTCCCGCTATGGCTGGCCCCGGTGCAGGCGGTCGTCGCAACGATTGTGTCCGATGCCGACGGTTATGCGGGCGAAGTGAAGGCAGCGCTGGCGGCGGCGGGGCTGCGCGTTGAAAGCGACATCCGCAACGAGAAGATCAACTATAAGGTGCGCGAACATTCGCTGGCGAAGGTGCCATATCTGCTCGTCGTCGGCCGCCGCGAGGCCGAAGAGCGGACGGTTGCGATCCGGACGCTGGGTGAAGACGGGCAGCGGGTGATGAGCCTCGACGATGCTGTGGCGATGTTGCGTGACGGCGCGGTGCCGCCGGATTTGCGATAGCCCTTCGCTGCGTTCGGCGAAGAGATGGCTTTACTCCGCAATTGCAAGAACATATATCGAACACATGGCGCAGCTCGATACCCGGCAAAAACTCGAAATCCTTGCCGATGCGGCGAAATATGACGCCTCATGTGCGTCGTCGGGCACCACCAAACGCAATTCAAAGGACGGCAAGGGGCTGGGCTCGACCGAGGGGATGGGCATCTGCCACGCCTATGCACCCGACGGGCGGTGCATTTCGCTGCTCAAGATTTTGCTGACCAACAGCTGCATTTTCGACTGCCATTATTGCATCAACCGCAAATCGTCGAACGTCCGTCGCGCGCGGTTCACTGCCAGGGAAGTCGTCGATCTGACCATTTCATTTTACAAACGTAATTATATCGAGGGTCTGTTCCTGTCGTCGGGCATCATCGGCAGTTCGAACTATACGATGGAGCAAATGGTCGAAGTCGCGCGGTCCTTGCGCGAAGACCATGATTTTCGTGGCTACATCCACTTGAAGACCATTCCCGACGCCGATCCTGAACTGGTCGCCGCAGCGGGGCGACACGCCGATCGCGTCTCGATCAATGTCGAGTTACCGACAGCGGGAGGGCTGAAACGCCTTGCGCCCGAAAAGTCGGCGACGCGGATCGAGGGGGCAATGGGCGAGATGCAGGCCTTGATCACCGACGCGCGCGACGCGACCAAGCGGTATAAATCGGCCCCGCGTTATGCGCCTGCGGGGCAATCAACGCAGATGATCGTGGGGGCCGATGCAGCAACCGACAGCGACATCGTGCTGCGCGCGAGCGGGCTGTACGACCGCTTCGGGATGCGGCGCGTCTATTATTCGGCGTTCTCGCCAATCCCTGATGCCAGCGCGGTG
>JANNCK010000025.1:0-8491 GCA_031386545.1 Sphingomonadales bacterium | reverse complement strand
GAGCCGTGTCACAGCCGCCCCTGTGCACAACTCGCGGGAAAAGCGCAAAGACAGGGCACGGGACGGATTACCGGACACCCATTGCCCCCGATAGCCGATAGCCTGTCCCCGGACTCGCCCACAACCGCATCATTTCGACAGGCATATGTGGATAACGGGGGCGAATCAGCGCGAATCGTGAGCCACCGGCGGAATGTGTCAGGTCAAACTGTTGGCAGAATCCCGATCACCGCATAAACCCCGCCAATCGACTGTCATCTACAGATAACAACTCTCTATAAGATTCTAGGTTAGGAAGACCGCTTGGCCGAATTTTCTCCCGCGCCGATCATGACAGTATTGAACGGCGGAATCACGGAGCGGCCTCCGGTGTGGTTCATGCGTCAAGCGGGGCGCTATTTACCGGAATATCGAGCGCTGCGGTCAGAAAAAGGTGGATTTCTCGACCTTGTCTATGATGTCGATGCCGCCATCGAAGTGACATTGCAGCCGCTCAAGCGGTTTGGTTTCGATGCGGCGATCCTGTTTTCCGACATTCTCGTGGTGCCGTACGCAATGGGCCAGGATTTGTGGTTCGAGGAAGGCGAAGGTCCGCGCCTTGCGCCCAAGCTGCTCGATACCATGCTGGAGACCCTGCAAGCTGTGCCTGAGCGGCTCGACCCGGTGTTCAGGACCGTGGCAGGGGTCAAGGCAGCACTGACGCCTGACAAGGCTTTACTGGGCTTTGCGGGCAGTCCGTGGACCGTCGCGACCTATATGATTGCGGGACAGGGCAGCAAGGAACAGGCCGAAGCACGGCGGTTAAGCTACCGTGAGCCGGAACGTGTCGGTGCTCTCATCGATGCCATTGCCGAGACAACTATCGGTTATCTGCGCGCTCAAATTGACGCCGGGGCCGATGCGGTGCAATTGTTCGACAGTTGGGCCGGGAGCTTGTCACCGCGCCAGTTCGAGCAGCTGGTGATCGCACCCAATGCGAAAATCGTAGCGGCGCTCAAGCAATCACACCCGCGAACGCCAGTTATCGGTTTTCCCAAGGGTGCGGGTGGTAAACTCCCCGCCTATGCTCGTGAAACGGGCGTTGACGCTGTTGGCGTTGACGAAACTGTGGACCCTGAATGGGTACATGCATCGTTGCCGCGGGATATGCCGGTGCAGGGCAATCTCGATCCGCTCTCGCTAGTGACCGGTGGCCCGCAGCTGTATGACGCAGTAGCTCGCATCCTTAAGGCATTCGCCGGGCGTCCGCATATTTTCAATCTGGGACATGGCATTGTTCCCGATACGCCGATTGCCCATGTCGAGGCGGTTCTGGCGCAGGTGCGGGGCTGAACATCATGTTCGATTGGTTCGGGACAGGGTGGTTGGGCAATGCCTATCTGTGGGTCAAAGCGGCGCATGTCGTGTTCGTGATCTTCTGGATGGCGGGCCTGTTCATGCTGCCGCGTTTTCTGGTTTATCATCAGGAAGCGGTGCCCGGTTCTACCGACGAAAAATTTTGGGCGCACCGCGAGGCGCGGCTGATTGCGATCATTCTCAATCCTGCCATGGTCGCGGTCTGGGCATTTGGGCTGGCACTTGTCGTGAACATCGGCGCTGCTGGCGAATGGTGGTTCCGGTTCAAATTCCTGTTCGTGGTTGGCCTGACTGCCTACCAGATGTGGATGGTTAGCTATGCGCGCAAACTGGCGTCGGGACAGCGCACAGCATCGGGACGGACGTTGCGCCTGCTTAACGAAATCCCGAGCCTGGCGACGATCGTGATCGTCATTCTGGTGATCGTACGCCCGTTCTGAAGCCTTGACTTTAGGACGTCCTGCGCCGAAACCTACTAAGCGTGAACGTCCTGTTTGCTGCTTCGAGTGCCGGTCCTCGGCGTCCTCGCGTGACATATTCTACTGTCACCTAATCTCCCGGAATTACAGATGATCCATTTGAAAGAATTAAAGAAAAAATCGCCTGCCGATCTGGTAGAGATGGCTGAATCATTGGGTGTCGAAAGCGCGTCGACGCTTCGCAAGCAAGATTTGCTGTTCGCTATCCTCAAGGAACAGGCCGAAAACGGCGAGCAGGTGATGGGCATCGGCACCATCGAAGTGCTGCAGGACGGCTTTGGCTTTCTTCGCAGTCCCGAGGCCAATTACCTCGCTGGTCCCGACGATATTTATATTTCGCCGAATCAGGTCCGCAAACACGGGCTACGCACCGGTGATACCGTTGAGGGCGAAATCCGCGGCCCCAAAGACGGCGAACGCTATTTTGCCCTGACCAAGCCGACCGCGGTTAATTTCGACGATCCCGAAGCGGTGCGCCACCGTGTCAACTTCGACAATCTGACGCCGCTTTATCCGGACGAAAAGCTCAACCTCGATACGCTCGATCCGACGGTCAAGGACAAGTCGGCGCGGGTCATCGACATTGTTTCGCCGCAGGGCAAAGGCCAGCGCGCGCTGATCGTCGCCCCGCCACGCGTCGGCAAGACGATGCTGCTTCAGAACATTGCCAAGGCAATCACCGACAACCATCCCGAAGTCTTCTTGATCGTCCTGCTTGTCGACGAACGACCCGAGGAAGTCACCGACATGCAGCGCAGCGTGAAGGGCGAAGTCATCAGTTCGACTTTCGACGAACCCGCCACTCGCCACGTCCAGGTCGCCGAAATGGTGATCGAAAAAGCCAAACGCCTCGTCGAGCATAAGAAGGATGTCGTGATCCTGCTCGATTCGATCACCCGGCTTGGCCGCGCCTACAACACGGTGGTGCCAAGTTCGGGCAAAGTGCTGACCGGCGGTGTCGATGCCAACGCCCTGCAACGTCCGAAGCGCTTCTTTGGTGCAGCGCGTAACGTCGAAGAAGGCGGCTCGTTGTCGATCATTGCGACAGCACTGATCGATACCGGCAGCCGCATGGACGAGGTTATTTTCGAAGAGTTCAAGGGTACCGGCAACTCCGAAATCATCCTCGACCGCAAGGTCGCCGACAAGCGGGTTTTCCCCGCGCTCGACGTCGGCAAGTCGGGTACCCGCAAGGAAGAATTGCTCGTTGCCAAGGACAAGCTCAGCAAAATGTGGGTGCTGCGCCGCATCCTCATGCAGATGGGTACGACCGATGCGATGGAGTTCCTGCTCGACAAGATGAAGGATTCGAAGACCAACGAAGACTTCTTCGACTCAATGAACTCTTAAGTCCAAGGACCGAACGCTACTATGCTGACTTTGCTGCCGATGCTCACCGCAGTTGCGACCGAACCCATGTCACTGTCGTGGCTTTGGAATGCCATCGTTTTCGACTTCCAGAACATTGGAAGTCCATCGGCGCTGACCGCGTTCGGTACGGTGGTGCTTCTCGACATTGCGCTTGCGGGTGACAATGCGATCATCGTCGGTGCGCTGGCAGCCGGGCTTCCTGCTGAACAACGCAAGAAGGTGATTGCCATCGGCATTTTTGCCGCTTTGGTGCTGCGCATCATTTTTGCCGTCGCGGTGCTCTATGGCCTTGAACGGTTCAAGCAATATGGCCTCGTGCTTGGCGGCGGTCTGTTGCTGCTGTGGGTGTCGTGGAAAATGTACCGCGAACTGCGCCCGGCGGGGGGTAATGCCGGATCTCCCGAAGTGGATGGCGACGAGAACAGCGGTATTCGGCCCGCTAAAAGCTTTGCGAGTGCGGCTTGGGCCGTCGCGGTCGCCGATGTCTCGATGAGTCTCGATAACGTGCTCGCTGTTGCGGGCGCGGCGCGCGACCACCCCGGTATCATGGTAATCGGTCTCGTCCTATCGGTCGCGTTGATGGGCATCGCGGCCAATGTGATCGCCAAATATATCGAGCGCTATCGCTGGATTGCATGGGGTGGCCTCATCATCATCATCTATGTCGCGGGTAAGATGATCTACGATGGCTGGGCCGATTTTGCACCGACAGCGATGCGGCTCGTGGGCGGCTGACTTGCGGGCCGCTGCCCTTGGCCGCATAATGTGGAATAAAGGGGAGTGGCCATGAAGATCACCGTCGACGTCGATTGCACGCCTGAAGAAGCGCGGCGATTCATGGGATTACCTGACCTGACCCCGGTCCACGATGCCTATATCAACCAGCTGCTCGACGTCGTGAAAACCGGCGGTGTGTCGCGCGATACGCTGGAGGGTATGATGAAAAACTGGATGCCGATGGGCGAGACCGGTATGAAACTGTGGACGCAGTTGTTCGACAATGTGACCGGCCAGGGCAAGAAATAATATGACTGCTACCCCGGCTTGATCGGGGCTGGGCTTTATTCGATTCCTTAGTCCGGTAAAAAAGTCTTGGCCCGGATCAAGTCCGGGCCGACGAGTAGGCAATGACTGTTTCTCACCCCACAATTTTCGCCCGCTCCACCGGGGCATTGCCGTCTGCGATTGCCATTATCCGGATTAGCGGACCCGCCGCCGGCGGGGCACTGACATCGCTGTCGGGCAAGGCATTGCCATCGCCCCGCGAGGCCGTCGTCCGCAGGCTCAGGCATCCTGCCACTGATGCACGGCTCGACACCGCGCTTGTCCTGTGGCTGCCCGGCCCCGACACTTCGACCGGTGAGGATTTGGTCGAGCTCCATTTGCATGGCGGGCGCGCCGTTGTTGCTGCCGTCGAGAGCGCCCTCGCCGATCTTTCCGGGCTTCACCCCGCCGAAGCCGGGGCGTTTACCCGCCGCGCGTTTGAAAACGGGCGGCTTGACCTCACTCAGGTGGAGGGCCTTGCCGATCTGCTGGCAGCGGAAACCGAACGCCAGCGTACCGCTGCGCTTGTCCTTGCCGAGGGAGGACTGCGCCGCGAGGTCGAGCGATGGCAGGCCAGTCTGCTGCAACTTGCCGCTAGGGCGGAAGCGTTGATCGACTTCGCCGACGAGAGTGATGTCGGGACAAGCGATGCACAGTTGCAGCGCGACTGCGGCGTGCTCGCCGCACGATTGGAAACAGCGCTGGCCAATCCGCCGGTCGAGCGTTTGCGCGACGGGGTCCGCGTTGGCATTGCGGGGCCACCGAACGCCGGAAAATCTACACTTCTCAATATGTTGGTTGGTCGGGAGGCGGCTATCGCCTCACCGATTGCGGGGACGACCCGCGATGTCATTGAAACCCCTATTAATCTTGGTGGCGTCCCCGTCGTTTTCATCGATATGGCCGGTTTGCGCGACACCACCGATGATCCTGTCGAAGCGATCGGCATCGCCCGCGCCGAAGCCGCCATCGGGCGCAGCGATATCCTGCTGTGGCTCGGCGATCCCGCCACCGCACCGTCCGGTGAACATATTATCCGCATTGCGACCAAGAGCGACCTCGGCGACAGGCAAACCGATACCGACCTCAACATTTCTGCTGTTACCGGTGAAAACATGACAACTTTGGTCGCAATTATCACCGAACGCGCCACCCTGCTCCTGCCCGCCATCGGTAGCCTTGCGCTCTCGATAGCTCAGCAAGCCCATATCCGCGTCGCGACCGCTGCTTTGACCCGTGCCAGCACTCAGTCCGAGGACGTCCTCCGCGCCGAAGATCTCCGAGTCGCAATGCGCGCGCTCGACCGGATTACCGGTGCAGCGGACACCGAGGCAATGCTCGACACGCTCTTCGGGCGATTCTGCATCGGGAAATAAGTTTCACGTGAAACAAGGGCGCTGTAAGGGCGCATCCATGAACTACGATGTTATCATCGTCGGCGGCGGTCATGCCGGAACCGAAGCGGCAGCAGCTGCAGCGCGCTGTGGTGCGCGGACGGCGCTGGTCAGCTTTGACGCGGCGATGATCGGGGCGATGTCGTGCAACCCGGCAATTGGAGGATTGGGCAAGGGTCATCTGGTTCGCGAAGTTGACGCGCTCGACGGATTGGTCGCGCGCGCGTCGGACACGGCGGCAATTCATTACCGGATGCTCAACCGGTCAAAGGGTCCGGCAGTGCAAGGGCCGCGTATTCAGGCTGACCGTGTGCGCTATGCCGCCGCCATTCACGCATTGCTGGTGGAGATGCCCAATCTGAGCGTTATCGCGGAGGGTGTGGATTCGTTAGCGCTTCAGTCAGGACGAGTCGCGGGGGTGGTGCTCGACGACGGATCGACCGTGAGCGCGTCAGCGGTTGTATTGGCGACCGGCACCTTTCTCAACGCCCGCATGTTTCGTGGTCGTGAGACCGAAGAGGGCGGGCGCGCCGGCGAGCGGGCGGCTACGGGTCTCGGCGCTCAGCTCCGCGCGCTCAACTTGCCCATCGGACGGCTTAAGACGGGCACCCCTCCACGTCTTGATGGACGCACAATCGACTGGTCACGTCTCGACCGACAATCCTCGGACGCAGATAACTGGACAATGTCGCCACTCGGTCGGCGAGCGTTGCCACAGCTATTTTGCGCGATCACCCGTACCAACCGCGCCACGCACGATGTGATTCGCGCCGGACTACAGGCGTCGCCGTTGTTCTCTGGTGCTATCGAGGGGCAGGGGCCGCGCTATTGCCCGTCGGTCGAGGACAAGGTGCTGCGCTTTGGAGATCGCGACGGGCATCAGGTTTTCCTCGAACCTGAAGGCCTCGATTCGCATCTGATCTACCCCAATGGTTTGTCGACGTCGCTGTCGGTCGAGACCCAAATTGCTATGCTGTGGACAATCACGGGGCTGGAGCGCGTTAAGGTGGCCGTGCCCGGCTATGCGGTCGAATATGACTATCTCGACCCGCGCGCGCTCGATCACGGGCTCGGTCTATCGACAGTGCCGGGATTGTTTTGTGCCGGGCAGATCAATGGCACGACAGGTTATGAGGAGGCCGCCGCGCAGGGACTGGTGGCGGGAGTCAATGCTGCTGCCCATGCCCGCGGCACGGCACCGCTGCGACTTGGACGCGAGCAGAGCTATATCGGCGTGATGATCGACGATCTTGTTCTGCAAGGGGCAAGCGAGCCGTACCGGATGCTGACCTCGCGCGCCGAATACCGGTTGGCGCTACGGGCGGACAATGCGCCGACGCGGTTGACAGCGGTGGGCGTGGCTGCGGGCTGTGTGGGTGAGGCGCGGCGGCGTTGGTGGGCGAAACGTCGGGCCGATCTGGACCGCGCACAAGCCGGAGCCGAGGATGTTCCTGCGGACGTGATCGCCGAAGTTGCCGTCGATGCCCAATATGCGCCCTATCTGAAAAGGCAGGAATCGGAGCGGCGTAGCCTTGCCGCGAGTGATGGCCTTCAGCTTGCCGACGATCTCGTGTGGGCAAAGATTCCCGGCCTGTCGAATGAAATGGTCGAGCGATTGACCCGCGCATCCCCGCGCACATTGGGCGAGGCTCGCCGCGTGCGTGGCGTTACGCCAGCAGCACTCGCAGCTATCATGGTGACGGCAAAGCGCGCTCATGGATGAGGCCAGAGCCAAGGCGTGGCTCGCCGATCTGGGTGTTTCACGTGAAACACGAGAGCGCCTCGACCAGTTCGTTGCGCTCCTTCGTGAGGAGAATACGCGGCAGAACTTGGTCAGTGCTGCCACCCTCGACCAAGTTTACGCCCGGCACATCGTCGATTCGATTCAGCTATGGCAGCTCGCGCCCGAGGTAAGGTCTTGGCTTGATCTGGGTAGCGGGGCAGGGCTGCCGGGGCTGATACTCGCTATATTATCAGATGCGCCCGTGACCCTCGTCGAGTCGCGCCGACTCCGTGCCGAGTGGCTGCAAGGCGCCGCCAAGACACTGCGACTCGGCAATGTTCGCGTGGAAGCGACGCGGTTGGAGCTGGTAAAAAGCTTCCCTGTCGCCGTCATCGCGGCCCGTGCTTTTGCGCCGTTGCCCAAGCTTTTCGCACTTGCCCACAGGTTTTCCACAGAAGAAACACTGTGGATCCTGCCAAAGGGGCGTTCTGCGGCGGAAGAACTGGCGTCTATAGCGGCGACGTGGCACGGTCAGTTTCACATGGAACCCAGCATCACCGATCCCGACAGCGCAATCATCGTTGCGCGACACGTTAAACCCAAGGGGGTTCGGCGGTGATTACTGTCTGCGTCGCGAATCAAAAGGGTGGCGTCGGCAAGACGACGACGGCGATTAACGTCGGCACTGCGCTCGCGGCAATGGGCTGGCGCACGCTGCTGATCGATCTTGATCCACAGGGCAACGCGTCCACAGGTCTTGGTGTGCATCATTCCGAGCGCATCCGGTCGAGCTATGAATTGCTTACCGGCGACTGCACGCTGTCCGAAGCCGTGATCCCGACAAAAGTGCCGCGCCTCGATCTGATTGCCGCCACTGTCGATCTTTCGGGTGCCGAAATTGAACTGGTCGACTACGAGAATCGCACGGATCGCTTGAGGCTGGCGCTCGGCGCAGCGGCCGATGCGCGCTGGGATATTTGCCTGATCGACTGCCCACCCTCACTCGGACTGCTGACGATCAACGCGATGGTTGCGGCGCAGTCGCTGCTGGTGCCGCTGCAATGCGAATTCTTTGCGCTGGAGGGATTGTCGCAGCTGCTCCAGACCATTGAGCGCATCCGCGC
>JANNCK010000421.1:0-22551 GCA_031386545.1 Sphingomonadales bacterium | reverse complement strand
CTTTGCAGCCTCCCGCGTCCCGCGCCCGCGCCACCCCCTACTTCGACTTGCCATCGCCGGACTTCACCGGCCCGGCGCACGCACGGTTGCGCTCGTGGTTGCCCTGGGTCTCGGGCTAACCTTGTTCGTGCTGCTGGCGGCCATTCGTACCAGCCTCGATGCCAACATCACGCGAACAGTCCCGGCTCGCGCACCCGCCCTGTTCGCGCTCGACGTGCCGCGCGACCGCGTGACGGAGTTTTCGCAGACAATCCGGCAGGTATCAGGCCGTGCCGAGGTCACAACCGTCCCGCTGCTGCGTGGCACCGTCATCGCCTATGGCCGGACGCGGGTGGCCGACCTCGAACTAATTCCGCCCGATGCCTTCATCCTCCGTGGCGAGCGCGGCATCACCTATGCCGCCAGCCTGCCTGTCGGATCGACGCTGACCGAGGGCCGCTGGTGGCCCGCCGATTACAAGGGAGCGCCGCTTGTTTCGGTCGAGGCCACACAGGCCAAGGCGCTTGGCCTCGCGCTCGGTGATCCGTTGACAATCAATGTGCTGGGACAGGAAGTGACGGCGCGCGTTGCGTCGTTCCGCACGGTTCAGTGGGATACGATGGGGTTCAACTTCGTTCTTGTCTTCTCGCCCGGCACTTTCGCCGACTTCCCGCACAGCCTCTCGGCGACGGTCAACATGCCAGTGGCACAGACCAGTGCTGTTATGCGCGCACTGCTGCCCCGCTTTCCATCGGTGTCGGTGATCGAGGTCGGCGGCGTCCTGAAACAGATTCAGGACGTCGTGCGACAGCTATCGGCCGCCATCGCAGCCGCAGCAAGCGTAGCGATCCTCGCCGGTATTGCGGTGTTGATCGGTGCAATCACCGCCGCACGCGAGATGCGGACCTATGATGCGGTCATGCTCAAGGTGCTCGGCGCGACGCGGGCGCAGATTTTGGGCGCGCAGGCGATCGAATATGTGTTGCTCAGCCTGATTGTCGCCGCCGTCGCGCTGGCTCTTGGCCTGGGAGGCGCGTGGTATGTTGTCGTGCAGGTTTTTCAGTTCGAATGGCTGCCCGATGTCAACGCCGTGCTGCTGACGTTAGGGGCGGGGATCGGTCTGACGCTTATCATCGGACTGCTCGGCAGCCTGCCAATCCTCGCAGCGCGCCCGGCGCAGGCACTTCGCGCATTATAGAGCGGGTCGGAATTGCGCCTTCCAGCGTCAATCAAAATGGTTCTTCGATCTCTATCGAATCCTGAGCAACAAACGATATTCATGCGTCTTGACGAACCAGTAAAAGGCGAATGCCCAAATACCGACACTCTCGACCCAGAATATCCAGTTACTGTCGCCGCTAACCTTTCCCAGAAACTGAAGTGCCGCAATCAGGGCCGGCATCCCGATCATCGCCATGCCCGCCGCTGTATAGGCCATGGCAAGGAACCGCCTTTTTGGCGGATAGATGATATAGCGAAGCCGCCGCTTCGAAAAAAAGATTGCAACAATGGCGAGACACGCAAAGAAGATGATTGCACTTGCGGCATGAACGTCGAAATCGTCGCCAACCTGTTCCGCGCCTATCGGGTTCATCGCCACTGAAATGGCCGCAAGCCCCGCCATGTTCAGGGTCCAGTTCTCCCCCCATGAGAGGCCTTGGAACATGATCAGGAATGTGCCCGTTGCCCACAGGCTCCCCACAAGTATATTTCGCGCCGTATCACTAGCATGATAATAGTGGCTAATTGAACGATGCAGGCCATCGCCGCCAGCCAGAGTCAGCAGTACCGGCAACGCAAGTGCCACCACACCCATGCCGATGCACAAAAAGATATAGCTCCGAATGGCTTGATGCCTAAACTTCCTCTGAAACCGGCGCTTGCTGCGCCATTGCTCCGGAGTGGGCCAGTCCGGCGAATGTGGCCCGGTTTGTCCTTCGTCAGCCATATTTGCCCCCTCCGACTCAGTCCTGTCGCCCGTGGTGAATATTATCGACCATTTCGCAAAACACGATGCTGTCGGTTG
This sequence comes from Sphingomonadales bacterium, assembly GCA_031386545.1. Taxonomy (GTDB): domain Bacteria; phylum Pseudomonadota; class Alphaproteobacteria; order Sphingomonadales; family Sphingomonadaceae; genus Sphingomonas_O. Next base: position 20,546 of record JANNCK010000421.1, on the reverse strand, counting down.
CATCGCGAAAAGTGCGAGCGGTCATGCCGATCTCAGCTGCATGGCGATGCAGGTCAGCTTCGTCGCGATAGATCAGATGCCAATCCATCACAGCATCCATCCAGCCGATCGCGAGGTGCCCAGGTAGGAAGTTGGCCAGCATGATCTCGCCCCCCTGCGCAAGGCAGGCTTTCATCAAGCGGAAGAGCAGCGACATCGCCCGAATGTCGAAATAATCGGTAAGTCCCAGCGTATAGATGAAATCGAACCGCTGGCCGCTTTTTGCGGCGTTGCGCAGGAAATGGATGACATTTGCTTCCTCGGCGTGAACCGTCCGTCCGTGGTTGGTCCGCACGACATTAAGGGACAGGGCATCCTGATCGACAGCAAAAATATTGCCCACATCCTGACCGATCAACGCGTCCGCCTCGCGCAGATGTCCACAGGCCAGCGCACAAATGCGCTTGCCGTCAGCCCAGGCCGCCGACAATCGGCCTTCGGCGTAATCCCGCCGCTGGCGCACGGCTTCGGACACAGGAAACGCGATCGAATTGCTGAACATCGATACCGCGCGCGACGAACTTCCTTGTGGTGGTCTCTGGTCATAGATGAGGTCGATCAATTCGGCGTCACCGGCATAGCCACGCGGCTTAAGGGCGGCACGGGCAGTATAAGGATCCTCCATCAGCACATCATGCAGCGGATGTTCGTGCAGCGCGCACCGGGATGCGGTCCGGCGAACGGGGTCGGCGTAATCGGCGAACAATTTGCCCGCCAGCATTGGATAGGCATGACTGAGCTGTCCGGACTCGATTGCCCGCAGCGTCAGGTCGAAAAAGCGTACGTCGTGCATCGGTGTAGTCCTCATGGTTTGGCGAGCATCAGGAGATCGTCAGCGGCATCAATCACAGCGCGGTCGTGCGACACACAGACCACCACGGCCTGTTGCTGGCGCGCATAGGTCCGCAGTGTGTGTGCGACGAGTTGGGCATTGGCCTGGTCAAGCGCCGCCGTCGGTTCGTCAGCGAGAAGGATTGACGGCCGACAACACAGCGCCTGCGCCAGTGCCACGCGTTGTTTTTCCCCACCCGACAGCTTGTCAGGGGTGTGTGTCAGCTTCGACTCCATGCCCAGCGTGCAGAGAATCGACACCCCTTCGCGCTCGGCCTCTGGCATGGCCCGTATCGCGGCTGCCAAACGGATATGCTCGCGCGCGTTCATGACTCCGACAAGACGACTGGTCTGGAACACAAGACCGAGATGGTCGCGGCGCCATTTTGCTTGGGCTGCCGGTCGCAGCCCGGTCAGGTTTTGCGACCCCCACAGGATCATCCCGCGAGTCGCCCTGATCGAGAGTGACAGGATCGACAACAGGGTCGTTTTCCCCGATCCCGACGGCCCGCCGATAACGTGGAGCCGACCCGGTTCGAACGACCGCGACAGCGGCGCGAGCGTGGGTTTTTCCGATTGCCCCTCAAGCACCGAATGAGAGACTCCGTCGAGTGAGAGCGGTACCGAAGTCACCGTTTCAATCCGACCGTTACGCGCAGACCGACGAGTGCGGGCGGGGCCGCCCCGTCGAACGCGACAAAGGCTTCACGCACATCACGGTCGAAGCGGTCGGTCGGATCTAGCGAACGCGCGCTGCGCCGCCCCATCACACTCGCAAGGTGCGTGACGCGTCCGGCCCAACGCTTTGGCTGCCCCTCGACCCAGATTTCGGCCGCCTGCCCGGGCCGGACCAGTGCAGCATCGCGCTCGTTGATCTCGGCGCGCGCCATCAACCGGGAAACATCACCGACTACGATCAACGGCGTCCCCGCCGTTGCACCCGAAAACTCACCCTCGCGCCGCAGGATCTGCAACACCCGCCCATTGACCGGGCTTTTCAGGGTGCATTGTTCAGCCACGGCGCGTGCCGTCCGCACGGCACTGTGCGCCATTGCCGCTTCGGCATGTTTTTCCGCCCGTTCGCTACGTCGCGCGCCATTGTGCAACCGATTGAGCCTGGCCTCTGCTGCGCGCAACGCTGCCTCGGCACCATCACGCTCGTTGGTGCGGGCGTCGAGCTCGCGTTTCGATACGAAACCGCGCTCGATGAGTGCTCTGGCCTGGTCGAGGCGCTGTTGCTGGTTGCGTGCGACGCTCCGCGAGGCTTCTGTGTCCGCACGGGCCGCCGCGATCTCTTCGAACCGCGCACCGTCATCGACCGTGTCGGCGGATGCGGCAGCCCGTGCCGCGTCCGCCGCGCGGGTGGCTATTTCCGTCTCGCGCGGGTCACAGCTAACACGCAACAAGGGTTGGCCGCGAACCACCGTCTCGCCACGCGCAACATATATCTGTGCGACGACCCCATCGACAGCGGCAACCAGCTGCCGCGATTCATCCGCGCTATCGATCCGCCCGACGGCAGTGGCAATCCAAGGTGACGGCGGCGTATCCGCACTGTGCGCGTTGGTACATCCCGCCAGCAGCAGGAACGGGGTAAACGGGCGCAAGTTCATGACCTGAACACCGCTTCGGGGCCGAATGCCGAAATCGACCGACGCGCAGCGAACAGCGCCACGACCAGCGACAGCGCAACAGCGGCGAGCGGCACCAGCGCATCGAACAGGTTAAACGTCGCCCAGGGCAACAGGCCACCAAAGGCGATAATCATGACCGGTGTCACGACTAGCGCGGCAAGCATCGTCACGGCGGCAATCAGGGTCGCAATCCCCGCGACGATCCAGGTAATATCGCGCTGGTCAGCACCGTGTCCGAGGAGCGAGACAAAATCCTGATGATAGCGCTGAATGAAACGCAGCACGCCATTAGCGAGAAGGATTGCCATCAACAGCCCAGCAAGCAGTGCGGCGAGCAGGATCGCCATCCCTGCCCCAGTCTTGTTTTGCCAGTAGCGCGACGAACTTGCCTGAAAGTCGCGCGCGGCGAGCAGCGTTACCTCTGGAAAACGGCTGGAAGCTTCCTGTTGGGCACGCGCAAGCTCCCGAGGTTGCCCCCCGAAACTGCCGATCAGGAAGGACGTCGATGTCGGATCCATCCGCAGCAGTTCGCGCCCGCGCTCGAACGGCACGATAATATAGGGCGCACCAAGAAAAGTCGGCATCGTATCGACAGTACGCGCAAGATGCAGTGTGGTGTCTGCAATCGAACCCTGTCGGTAGGCGTCGCCGTCGCCACCCGACAGGTCGAGGCGCGCCAAATCCGAACGGTCGGCGGCAAAACCCGCGTCAGGCAATCCTGTGCCGTCGACACCAACGACGGCAACATTGCCGCGCCGTCCCGTCGGCGACCGCCATGTTGCAAAGCCAAACACAACCCGCCGGAACGTCGCGTCGGGCACATAGCGGGCCAATGCAGCAGCGTAATCCTCGCTAACGGGATTGGGAAAGTCGAAACACTCAACACTCGCCGCCGTCACCCAGAAATCGCCGCCCAGCACCCGCGGCACCACGGCGGAGGCGCGGACGAACGAGGTATAAACCGAATACTGGAACGTCGCGACGACCGCCGCAACCGCACAGGAAAACAAGGTTACAGCAAGGAACGCGCCGTCACGCACGAGGACTGTCCGGATGAAAAGGCGGGGGGCGGAGGTCACCTGCGCGGACCGAAAACGTTAGCGGGTCGCACTGTCACAAGCCGACAAGGCTGCCAAACAGCCCGATGATTTCCGTGCCCTGATCGACCAGCGCTACCAGCTCTTCGACCTTCTTGGTCGCATTTTTGATTCGATCTGCCTCTTTTTTGGCCTGCAATGCTGCGTCGGAAATGCGATCAATCAGCCCGCTGGCACCGATCTCGTCGTTGATCAGCTCAAGCGCATAGATCGAATGCGCTTCGATGTTTTTGAGCGTCTGCTCAATCCCCTTGGACAGTCGGACGTACTCTGACCCCGGTATCTCCGAAAAGGGGACATGCAGAAGCGCCTGTCGATGAACAATCAAGGTCGACACGAGGACGTTGCGGGTTCGCACCCACGACCCGAGGTTTTTGAATTCGGTCGCCACAATTACTCTCCTGCTGATTGTGAAGCGGCACTTTGGCCCGAGTTCCATTTGATCAACTGCTCAATGGCCAAGGCCATCTGTTTACGCGTTGCGGACGGCGATGCGGCCAGCGCAAGAGCGCTATGGACTCGTCCAAGCGGGATGATTTGAGACTTGCGCCGGGTGAGCGTGTTGATCCCCTCAACACTGTCAAAGAGCGTATTTATAGCAGCTTGTCGCGTAGCTGTGTCAGAAGTCGGAGATGCAGCGGCACGGTTGTATGCATTCATTTGCAGAGCAGCTGTTCGCGTCGCCTGCGCGGCAAGTATCTGCATATTTTGTCGATCTGCCTGATCGAGCAACGTTATTGCGCGTTGAACAACCGGATCAGTACTGCGAATGATTTCCTTGAGCGCGTGCTCACGCTCAAGCGCGAAGACAATCCCTGCGATTTTTGCAATGGCACTCGCCACGATCCCGAGATTGGCGTCACTAACGGTTCGGTCGCCTCCGGCGACTTTGGTTATGGTGCCGTCAAGTTTGCCAACGGATGTCGCGAGCCCAGCTGCGGCTTCAGCAAATTTTCTGTTGTCGTCCGACGCGCTGCCCGCGAGCAGTGCAAGGTTGGCGCCGTAGCTCGCCAACGCGTCCTGAAGAGCTGTGATGTTTGAAACATCGATAACTGTTGCAACGTCAGTTGATCCGGCAGTCGAAGATACAAATACCTTTAGCGAGCAGGGAGCAAATGACTCTTCAGCGGTGGCGGGACCGAGGCCGCATTCGTCGTTGAATCTCAGCGATGCCCTTGAGTCAGCGAGCGTCGATCGAATGCGCGTACGTTCGCCTGCGACCACTAGTCCTAGTTCTGTCGACTGGGCTTTCATTGCCAGATCGGTTTGCGTCCCCAGTCTTGCGACTGCGGCACGAAACGGCTGATTGGCACAGCCTGTCACCGAAAGAGCGAATGTACTCGCCAGTATAAGCGCTCGTGATAACTGGGCCACCGCCATTCCCCTTGCTGATGCTTCGACAGTACCTCCCACCCTTTTTGTCCCGCTGTGCCGTCCCCCACACGCGCCTTGTGATGTTCCGCACAGTTGGGCATTGTCGGTGGATCATATGGGGGCGGGGGACGTGTCGGGTTCGGTTGATGCCGCAGTATTGGCGCGCGACAGGGAGGCGACGCTGCCTCTGGCGCTGCACGACGCGCTGCTTGGCCGCGCTCGACAGATGTTCGCACGGCGCGGGCAGATCGTCATTGCGGACGAGACGCAATCGACCGATGTCTACCTGATTGTCAGCGGGCGTATGCAGATCTCGCTGCTCTCTTCTCACGGGCGCGAGACCATCCTGCGCGATATGGGGCCGGGCCGCCTGTTCGGCGAACTCGCGGCCATCGACGACCATCCCCGATCAGCCAATGTCATTGCACTGGAGAACAGTATCCTCGCCGTACTTTCTGCAGCTGATTTCCGGGACTTCCTGTCGAACGTGCCCGAAGCCGGGCTCTGGATGGCGCAGCAACTCGCGTCGCGCGTCCGCAACCTCACCGAAAAAGTCTTCGAGATGGCGACGATGCCCGTCAGCCACCGGTTGCAGAGTGAGCTAACCCGACTGGCGGTCGATGCCGGTATCCATGACGACCGCAGTATCATCGCGCAGGTGCCGACCCATGCTGATCTGGCAGCACGCATCGGCACGCACCGCGAGGCCGTCACGCGCGAGCTCGGTTTGCTCGCGAGCGAAGGCATCGTGTCTCAGGCTGGCCGCACGCTCACGATCAACTCAATGAGCCAGTTGCGGGCGCTGCGCGCGCGGACCATGCGTTGACTAGGGAGCGTTGTCTATGACGCTCGACGGCGGCATCGACCGGACTCTGCGACGCCACCTGACCATCTTTTTTTCTGACCTGTCGGGCTCGACACGGATAGCCGCCGCGATGGATCCCGAGGACTATGCCGAACTCCTTCAGCGTCTGCGCGACCTGTGCGAACAAATCGTCCCGCGACACGGCGGCGAGATCGTGCGTGTCGATGGGGACGGTGTCTTGTGCATATTTGGCTATCCGGTTCCCTATGAAGACGCCGGTCGCCGTGCGACCGAAGCAGCAATCGATCTGCACGCTGCGGCAAGCGCGCTGGATCAAAGCTTTGCTTCGCCCGATGCGCGCATCCGGCTTCACACGGGTATCCACTCAGGCACAGTGTTGGTCCGACCCGGTGACCTTGTCCGTGGGCGTTTCGAGATGCTCGGCGATGCCACCAATGTCGCGGCGCGCCTGTGCGATCTGGCGACGGCGGATGAGATCGTCGCCAGCGAGGCAACGCTTGGCGCAGACCGGTCGTTTTTCACGACCGGACCACAACGTATGGTTCGCCTCGAAGGTCGGCAGTACGATCTGCCGGTCTATACGATTTTCGGGCGCGAGCAGGCGGCCAACCGCTACGCCGCCCGCATCCGGCGCGGCGTAGCGTCCTTTGCGGGTCGGGTGACGGAGCTTACCCGGCTTGAACAGATTTTAGCCGACGTCCGCCGCGGGCAGCCGCGCATTGCCGTCCTCGCCGGTCCTGCCGGTATCGGCAAAACACGCTTGGCAAGCGAATTTCTTGACAGGGCCACGATGTCCGGTGCTGTCGTGCACCGCGGTTACTGCGAAGCCTATCTCAGCGCTCAACCACTCCAGCCCTTCACCCAGATTTTCGACTCAATTCGCGACAGGGGTCCGAGGCCCGAAATTCATACCGCCGTTCTCGAGTCACTGGCGCCTGCCCTTTTGACGCGCGTCACGCAGTCGCACATCGATCCCCTGATATTTGCTATCGACGACTGGCAATGGGCCGATGACGCCAGCCGAACCCTTTTTCAGGCATTAGTGTCTGCCGCGACGGGGCCGGTCCTTTTCCTGCTTTCGACCAGACATGACGATCCGGCGCTCGCCGAACTGGCCACGGCAACGACATTTGCAATGCAGCCGCTCGCCAACAGCGAGGCGGAAGCGACAATCGAGGGGATGCTGGCGACACCTGAACCGTTTCTGATCGAGCGCATCCGTAATCAAGCCGGGGGTAACCCGCTGTACATCGAGGAGCTGTGCCATGCGCTTGGGCGTGGCAGCGGCGCGACAGTTCAGGGGGACCGCAACACCTGGCTCGATACCCTGATCCAGGCGCGCTTTGCGCGACTGCCGCCGGACCAGGCGACCTTGGTGAGCACTGCAGCCGTCATCGGTCATATCCTGCCTATCTGGCTGTTCGAGGCGATCACCGGTGTGGGGGCCGACGCCCCGGCGGTGCGCCATCTGATGGACAAGGACTTCATCTACGAGGGAGAAACTGCCGACACTCTGCGCTTCAAACACAGCCTTACGCGCGACGCTATCTATCGCACGGTCGGTCTCAAACGACGGCAGGCACTTTATCGCCGCGCTGCCGAAGCTCTAGAGGCGCGTAGCGCGCTTGCGGGTACGCCTTCGATGCTGGATTCACTGGCCTATCACTTTGCTGCCTGCGGCGATGAGGCGAAGGCCATGGACTATTCGGCACGCGCCGGAGATGCAGCAATGGCGGTGCCTGCTCTCGACCGCGCGCAGGCACATTACCGCAAGGCATTGTCGTTGCTGGCTTCGCTCGAACCGACCGCAGCCCGTGTCCGGCTGACGAGCCAAATCGTCCACAAGTTCGGTCTGGCCTCTGTCGTCGATCCGTCACCCGAACAGCTAGACGTGCTCGAAGATGCCGAGCGGCTGGCGGTAGCGACACACAATGAGGAGGGATTGACCTATGCCCGTTACTGGTCAGGGGCACTCCTCTATGGTGTAGGCCGATCGTGCGAAGCCATCGTGAAGTTGAAGCAAGCATTGGCGGATGCAGAATTGCTCGGCCGTCCACGTCTCGTCGACCAGCTTCAGGCCAATCTGGGTCAGGCCTATTTCATCGGTTGCGAGTATGTCGAGGCGCGGACGTGGCTCGATACAGGAATTACGGCGATGCAGACGCGCAAGCCCCGTGGTCTGGCGACGGGCCTTGCCTATGCCATCGGCTGTCGCGCCCTGCTGCATGCCGATCAAGGACGTTTTGAGGACGCGCAAGGCGAGTTTGCTTCCATCGACGAATTGCTGGGGAATGCCCGCCCCGCGATGCTCGGCTCGATCCTGAACAAACGGTCGGTCGCCCGTATCTGGCAAGGCGACCATGTTGCGGCGGTTAGGTATGCGGAAGCGGGGATCGAACATGGTACGCTGACGCGTTCACGTTATTACACGATGATGTCGCGGGCTTTGCTCGCTTATGCGTCGTGGAAAATCGATCCGCGGAACAGTCAAATCATCGAGCTCGCCAAGGCCACTGCCTGGTTCGAATCCGGTGCCAGCCAATACCACTTATCCTTATGTCACGGCTGGCTTGCCGATGTGCTGTCCCGCACCGGCGATGTAGCCGGTGCACGCCGCGCTTCGCGGGCCGCACTCGACCGCGCGCGCAAAGGCGACCGGATCGGCAAAGCACTGGCGTATCGCGCACTGGCGCGAACGGCAGCAACAGCTGACGGGCCAAGATCGAGCCGACATTATCTGCAGCGCGCCTATCGCGCAGCCACTGCGCGCGGGTCGGCGCGGGAGACGACCGAAACACAGCTTTGCGAGGCAGAGATCGCCCTTTCACGCGGCGACGTCACCGGGGCGGCAACGCTGGCCGGACAAGCAAAAGCCGGTTTTGTCGCCATGGCAATGGACTATCACGCTACGCAGGCAGGGGCGCTGGCGGCGGCGGCGGCTGCTGCCAACCGCTAACCTTGACAATCAATCCTGCCGGCAGCGCCTGTATGCGCCCGAATTCGAGCAAGGCCGCGAGTACGCCCAGCATGGCCCCCATCGCCAGGTACTGCGCGGGGCAAGCATGCACAGGGTATTTAGGGTCGATGTCTTCCTGTGATGCGGCCTTGCGGTTGCCGCCGAAAATGATCGACACATCGCCCTTTTCGCCGGGCTTATCGTTCAGCGACCATTGGGCAGCCGAGGCAAGATTGAGGATGACCTGATCGCCTGCTTTGACATGCGTGTCCAGCGCGCCAACGTCCTGCCTGCTTTTCGGCCCTGCCTCCAGCACCGCATCGCTCGTCGCTCTGCGGTAGATCACATCAGGTGCCGGGCGCTTGCACATGGCACGGGTCATCGCGACGTTCAGCGCGGCTTTGGCGGCGTCATATTCGGATTTCCCACCGAGGATTTCGCGCTTGTAGGCGGCCTGCAGCCGCCACAACCTCTTTTCGTTGAGCCATTCGACCAGAATACCGCGCAGGCTTCCTTCCATCGGCGGGATCGCCCCCAGCATGATCCCGATCAGATTGCGGGCGAGCACGTCCTTGTCCGCGATGCCACCGTTCGCCAGAAGGCCGAACATCGCGCCGGTTATCGAGGCAGCGGGCACCGTCCCTGCCGCGACATGCTTATCGATGAACTTTGCCCCGGCTGCACGGATCGCCAGCCCGTGCTCCTTGCCAAACATTTCGATAGTCGGTCCCGGACGCGGGTAAAACGCGTAACGTGACGGAGCCATGCAGTCGCCAGGGCAACGCGGTTTTCGGTCAGAAGCAGGTTTCCAGCCCCAGCCGCCGGTTTCCATGATCGCCGCGTCTCTGGTGTCGATCGGATGGTGATAGGGATTCCAGTCGGGCAAACCAAACCACTCGGCACAGACCAGCCCCATAACCGGGGTTACGAACTGACGCCGCATTTCCAGCTTGAAATAGGGCAGTCCCAGAGCCGCCGCCCGCCCCGCCGCCGCACGGAGTACTGTTCGACCCGCCTCCAACCCGGTGGCGAACCCGGACTCCTCATCATAGGCCATCAGGACTGTGTTGGTCGCTTCGGACTCAGCCTTGTAATCGTATTTTCCCTTAAGATTATCGTCCGCGTAATGGTCCTGTGGTTGCTGCGCGACATAGATCGCGCCGCTGGCCTTTTCAAACCGGTCCAGCTGTTCCTCGACCGAATAGGTCTTCCAGTCGGAAAGTACCCGCATGATGTGCGGCTTCGACGCCGACAGCACGATCTCGACCGGGTCCGCCGCGCTGTCGCGGATGGATGACCTGATCTCGCCTTCCGTGAGGTTCAGATTCTTGTAATGGGCAGTCCCCGATCCGATCCGGTAGCTGCCGCCCTTATACCAGCGGATGGCCGACATAACGTGCGGCGATTCATTCTTCTCGCCGGGATCCTTGGCATCGAAATCCTCGATCAGTCGCTTCCACTCGGCCCGCTGCTGTTCCCCCGACAGGGCGTCAATCCATTCAAGGCGCGCCCTGCCCCGGTTTTCCCTAAACTCGTCCAAATCGTTGCGCTCGCCGCTCAAGCGGCACAGATTCGCAATCGTGCTGCGCGAAGGCACGAACAAATACATCCCCCAGAGCAGAGAGACGAATGCCTGTGGCATAGCCACACGCACGACCTTTCCCTCGATCTCGAACCGAAACAGCCGGTCGCCGGTCTTCGGTCCGACGCCCATCAGCGGATCGTTCTGCCCCGATGATACATCGGTGCTGTTGCCGCCGTTGATCCAGCGCTGGATCGTTTCAAACTGCTCGGCGATGCTCGAATTATAACACATAAACATCAGGCCGCGCTTGCCGACGGGGTCGAGGGTGCGCGGCTTGCCGAACGACATGCCGCGCCGCACGATGCGAGGGGTCGGTCGCTTTTGAAATTCCGTGCGCGGATTGGTGCGCCGGATGTGCGCCGAGAACGGGCACTGAGTGCCGTGCGGGTCGCCCTTGTAGTCGAAGGAGTTTTCGTCACTCTCGCTAGGTTGGACGAGCGGCTTGCCGTCACGCGTGCGACCGATGAGCCGTGCCGCGAGATCATCCTCGCTCATCTCGATCCCGTAGTCGGTCCTGATCCGCGCAGTTTCGCGCGTCAGAAATGCGGCAAAGATATCGTCATGCTGTTCGAGCTTGCGGATAACGAGATAGCTGCCGTCCTTTTGGATTTTGTCCGCCTCCCCCTGTTTTTCCCAGCGCCAAGCAGGATCGGTCGACTGCGCGTCAGGATCTGCGGCAAAATCCTCGCGGTCGTTGCGATACCCGCATAGCACTTCGCCCAACCGCACCTGATTAGGCGCAGGCTTCTCGGAGGGCGCGGTCAGCACATCGGGCTGACTGATCCCGTCGCGAAAGCCGAAATGATCGTGCGTGCGAGTGTCGGGGTTGTAAAAATTCTCCATCGTTTCAATGGCCGCAAGCGCGACACCCGACGCTTCGGCTGCCGCCGCGATGCGCTCAATTTCCACCCGCAGCGCCGCAGCGTGATCACCGTCGGCACTTTCGGGCGCGTAGCGAAGCTGAATGACGAAATCGATCTCGTTCAACTCGACCGGTGGGCGCGGTGCTTCACCGGCCCGAACAGGTGGCCAATTGCGGTCGGGCAACTGCCACCGGCGCGGGTGGTTCTCGCGCATGTCGCCCATCAACCCCGATCGCATCGCCATGCCTTCGCGGAATTCATTGGGAAACTCACGGACGACTTCGCGGTCAAGACCCATCTGCTCAAGCCCCTCCGCCGTAAATGCGATGGTCCTGAAAAAACTGCCGTCGCCGGCCGCGCCTTTGCCGTCAGCAAAATGGAATCGCTGTCCTTCGACAAAGGCGCGCGCGCCGTCACCTCGCTTGATCGTCATCAGCAACAGTGCACCTTGCTGCACATGTCGCCCTTCTGCACGCTGGCTTGCGAGCACACCGCCCTGCACCTCGGCGGGGTCGAATGCGGTGTCCGCTGGCTTCGGCATCGCGCTGGCCAACGGTGCCTGATTTTGTTCGAGCCGCGCCTTTGCCGTGCGGTACCATTCGAGCGGATCCTGATAGGCGAAAACCGTCTCCTGTCGAAGCAGCCCGTCCTCCCACCCATCGAGCAACTCACATGCCACCCGTGCTAGATATTTGCCCTCGTTCAGCGCGCCGCCGCCGTCGCCTGCCAGCCAGTCGGGCGGATAAAAGTCGGCAAGACGGAACAGCACCGTTAACGCCTCCAGTGCCAGTTCATGGACCTTGAACATGGCGAGCGGGCTGGTCTTGGCGGCATCCCGTACGGCCTTTGCCGCCTTATCCGGATCGGGCATCGTCAGTCGCGCAACGTCTAGTTCGGTCGCCTTTGGCTCACTCATCAGCCGGTCGAGCCGGTTCAGGTAGAGCGCGTCCTTCACCGTCAGGCCGGTCGTCGAATAAAAGATCGCGCTGTCCATCTGGTGGTCGCGGACCCAGCGCGCGTAGGTGGGGAAGTCATGATCGCCTGCGGTGACATAGCCCTCGCAATTGCAGAACAGTAAGTCGAGGAACGAGCCCAGCGGTTTCCAGATCAGCCGCATATAGGGTTCCCACGCCCCGTCGAATGTCGCGGTCAGATAGAGATAGCGCGTGCTTTTGAGTTCATGTGACCCGGTGTCGCCACCGGTCGCCTCGAGCTGGAACAAGTCCTTGTCGAGCACCCCCACCCGAAAATCGAGGAGGGTCAGGATGCGTTCGGTCGTGTCCGAAAACGGTAAGGAGCATTCGTGCTCCCGCGCACTGACCCGGATACGGTTCAGCGCCTCTGCGACGATCCGCAGCCGCGTGGCATAGGTGACGTTTTCATAGGCATTGATAAACCCGTCTTTGATTGGCGCGATGACAACAAGATCTGTGATTCCATCGATATTCTTGCTGGTGATTTCGCGTGCCATACCTTGCCCCCAGACTGTTACCGCAGCTGCCGATACCTTCATCAAAAGTGACGGCGACACGCGCGCAGAGCAACGGATTCAACGAAAACGTGCTAAAAATCACACGCGCCGGGATGAATTTGGCAATGGAAACTGACGCAGGGGAGCGCCGGACACGCCATTCTCTAGCATCCTGTCGATCCGTTAAAATCGGGCAATCGGATCAATCGATGAAGTTAATCCGCGCCTAGCTGATAGGCCGTCATCAAAGATCAGGGCGACCGCGATACCTGTCTGACGACAAGGGGGCTGCACATGACCGGGACTAAGCGACGGAACGAGTGGGGTCGCACTAATCGCCCTGCCCCACGCCATTTGCATGTCCCAATCGGCTCGTTTGCCCCTAAATTATAGACGACCGCTTCGCGCCAAAGTCTCGCCCGAGCGAGGGGTTATTGCTGGTCCTAGAGCCCCGGTCAGTTCACCGATGCGAAAATGGTCGAAAAAATGCGAAGAGGTTCCCATGTCTGACGATTATGCACGCGGTCGACGAGACGGCCTCCGGCTGGCGCTGAACCTCTTGGCCGCAGAGGAAGCAAAGTGGTGGGCGCTGCTCGGCGAGAGCAAATCGTGGCGGACCAACGCAATTCGGGAAGTGCGGCACAAGACGCTGCAGGTCGCGCAGACGCGCGTGCAAACTACCTTGAACCGCCTGAAGCGTAATGGCGACACTGCGAGCAACGATGAGCTGGTTGCCGCCGTCGAGAAAGCTGGACTCTAGCCGAAATGTCCGTGCGAAACCGTCGGGAAGCCAAAGCCGCTGGTGCGTGGCGATCGCTGTTTCGTGAACCCGCCGATTCTCGGCTCAGTGACGCGCAAATATTGTCGGTTTTCCAACCCCAAACGCGACGACGTTAAAACGGTCACTTCGTACGCCGGGGACTTCCATACCGGGCGATCCCATCGGCATCCCAGGTACAGCCAGCCCACGCACGTTCTTTGGTTTGGCGGCAAGCACGCGCTTCATATCGGCAATGGGGACGTGACCCTCGAACGCGATGCCGTCGATGATGGCGGTGTGACAGGATGCGAGGTGGGCGGGCAAGCCGATCTTGCGCTGAAAAGCCGCCCGGTTGGCATCGTCGATGATCTGCAGACGACCGCCAAACGCTACCTTCACCTGTGCCGCCCATTTCTCGCAACAGCCGCAGCCGGGGTCGCGGTGCATCACAATATCAGACACAGCGAGCGCGGGCGTAGCAACGAGTATCAACGCCAATATCAGTTTACGCATCATGACCTCCTTGAGTGCGAAAGGCGCGGAGGGCGGATTGCTGCCCCTCCGCGCTCGAAGTTTATCTCTGCGCCATACCACTCATATCATGCCCGGCATGGTCGCCGCCGGTCTTTCCGGTTTCGTCTTTGCAGCACACCATTTTGCCGTGCTCGACCTTATTGCAGCAACAGCACTCCTTTTTGGGAGTTGGTGCCGGTTCCGCAGCAAAGGCTGCGGTCGACAAAGTGAGCGCCAATGCACCCAACAGATAGTTCATTTTCATGGTGCTTCTCCATGTTTAAGTTTTCACAAGGCTGTTGGTCAGGCGATGTATCGCGGATGCGTCCTGTTTGGGTTCAGCGCACCGTGCAGGTGTGCGAACCAAAATAGCGAGCACCAGAAGAATAACGGTAAGACATTTCACCGATTGCCTGCCGTTCATTGGACCGCCGCAGTCGTCGGCAATGTCCTGCGCCGCCTGCGACGCAACGGCCAGCGCATCAGCAAAAGCACGGTTCCGGCAAGCCCCAACGCCAAACTGCCGAGCGCAAACGCCAGCAGCCACCATGAGTTGAAGTTTTCGTGGTTCGACCAATCCATGATGTGGAGGCCCCAGAAGAAGTCGTAGAGCCGCCATGTCCCGGTGCGGACGGCGGCGATCCTGCCGGTTTCGGACACGAACACGCGGGTATGGTCAGCGTCGGCGAAGGCCACGCGCCAGGCCGGAAGCGTACCGCGATATTCCGTGCTTTTTGTGGTAATGCGATTGGTCTGGGAGGCGGGATGGCCTGCGCCGATCCAGGCTGTCTCGGCGATCACCGTTGCCTGCGCGGCGGTCACAAAAGGGACCGCCGATCCGGTCCGTCCGTCGAATAGCTTGATGCCGCTTTTAGTGGCCACCTCGAAAATGGGTCGCCCGAGCAACACGCGGACCGTCACACTTTCGGCGTCGCTGCCCGCATTACGCAGCACCGTGTTGAGGTCGGCGAGAGCAGTGCGCTGCGAAATAGCGACGACGGTTTTGCGATCAACAAGGTGGTCGCCATGCACCTTGTCGATCGAGAGAAAGCTCATCAGCGCGCCGCTGGAAAACCACAGGATCAGCTGGAATCCAATGATGAGCGCCAGCCACTTATGAAGGCGGCTGGCGACCAGATGGATTCGTTGGCTACGCAGTTTCAGCTGAAAGTCCTTCCTATTGCGCGGGCTTGCCGTGGTGGCGGAGCCAGCCCTGAAGTTCGGCGATATCGTTTTCCTGCATATCGATGGTAATCTGCGCCATCCGCTTGGTATCGGCATCGGATACCTTGGCAAGCGTGACGCGCGACCTAGTGACGGCACCACGGTGATGCTCGATCATCGTGCGCGTCCATTTTTCGGAAGCGTCTCCTGCTTTCGCCGCCTTGTGCTCGTGTGCGAGCAAGGGCGTTGCCAAAGCAAACGCAGCAATCGTGGCCACCCTGAGATTAGGCTTCATTTGTCATTCCCTCGTCGGGTGGCACCCGCCTGTCGCAACCTGTCGCAGCGCCGGATGGGGCCAGCCTGCAATGCGGCAAGATCAAAACCAGAACCGGATACCTGCCACGAGGCCCGCACTCGTCGGGTTCTCGCCATCGGCACGCGCGTTGCGACCGGTCTGTCCGACTTTTCGTTCCCAGGAAATGCCGGCATAGGGCGCGAACTGTCGCTTAATTTCGTAGCGGAGGCGCAAACCGACTTCGACGGTGGACAGGCCCGCTCCAATCCGCCTCGCGGATACGTCCTGTGCCGCAAAATTCAGCTCGACGCGGGGCTGCAAGATCAACCGCTGCGTGACGCGCTGGTCGTAATAGCCTTCGAGCCGACCGAGCACGTCGCCCTTGTCCGACAGGAACAGCGCGCCCTCGACCTCGAACCAATAGGGCGCGAGGCCCTCGAAGCCGACGGTCGCATAGGTCCGGCGTACGCCGCGCCCGAGATCCTGACGGATGCCGAGCTGCGCGTTAAAATAGGGGTCGATGGCGCGGCTGTAGAGCACCTGCACTTCAGCTTCCTCGACGCCCTCACCAAAACGACCTTCGCCTTCGGTCTTGATAGTCAGCCGGTTGACGTCGCCACCATACCAGCCCTCGCCGTCCCAGCGGAACCCGTCCTGCCCCTGACGTGGCTGATATTCAGCGAGATTGAACATGACGAAGGCGAAGGTCTGCGCACCGCTCTCGTTCATCATCTCCCGGTGCGACCTTTCGATCTCGGCGGCGGGGAAGATGCGCGTCGCATAATGATCAGTCGGCGGCGCGGGCGCGGGCGCATCGCCTGCGGGAAGGTCAGTGCCGCTCTTTGCCATAATGCGCGTCGCGCCGTGGTCCATCGTCATGCCGCTCATCGGCGACGGTGACGTGCCCGACATGTCCATGCCGGGCATCGTCGAATGATCCATCCCGTTCATATCGCTTGCGGAGGGAGGGGTCAGTACCGATGGTCTCGCCTGGGTGCGCTCGACTGGCTTGGATCTTGGTGTCGATGATGCGGGTTTTCTAGGTTTGGCGGCGGACGTAGCGACAGGCACTTTCATGCCTGGCATCGCTCCATGGTCCATCCTCGACATGCCTTGGGCGAGTGCAGGTGCGCTCATGCCATACGAGACCGCCAAGGCTAAGCCAACGACTAGCCTCACGCCGTTTCGCCGCGTGGACGCACACTGACGACGCGCATCATGCCCGCCGCCATGTGATAGAGCAGATGGCAGTGGAATGCCCAGTCACCGACTGCATCCGCCGTCACGTCGAACGTGACCTTGCCGCCCGGTTGCACGATCACGGTGTGCTTGCGCGGCGCATAGTTGCCGTGTCCCGTCACCAGCTCGAAAAAGTGGCCGTGCAAATGGATCGGGTGACTCATCATCGAATCATTGATGAGGTTCACCCGCACCCGCTCGCCTTCGAGGAAAGGGATCGGCGCGTGATGGTCGGACATCTTCACACCGTCGAACGACCACATGAATCGTTCCATGTTGCCAGTCAGATGAAGATCGAGCGAGCGGCCGGGCGCGCGCGCATCTGGGTTGCGGTCGAGTGCCATAAGGTCGCGGTAGGTCAGCACCTTGTGGCCGACGTCCGCCAAACCCTGGCCGGGCTCACCGGTGCGATCCATCGGCATCGGCGAAATCGTCTGGACGCCGGGATCGCGCTTTACCTGTGGCGCAACCGAGAAATCGCGCATCTTCATGCTGCCGTGGTCCATCCCCGCCATTGTGTCAGTGGCGGGAGCGGCACCTGACATATCCATCTCTGGCATCGCCGCGTCTGGCGTGGGAGCCGGTGCTGACATGTCCATCGTTGCGGCACCATGCCCCATCGCGGCATGGTCCATCCCGGCCATCGAGCCGCCCGACATATCCATGCCGCTCATGTCGCCCATCCCCATGTCGGTCATGGTGGCGAGCGGACGGTTGCGGAGCGGCGGCACTTCGGCGGCCATTCCGGGACGCGGCGCGAGGGTCGCGCGCGCCATGCCCGAACGATCAGTCGCCTCGCCGACAAAGGTATAGGCACGGTCGTGAGTCGGCGTGACGATGACGTCGTAGGTCTCGGCAACGCCGATCTGGAACTCGTCGATCTTGACCGGGCGCACGTTCAGACCGTCCGCCTGCACGACCGTCATCCGAAGCCCTGGAATGCGCACGTTAAAGAATGTCATTGCCGAGGCGTTGATGATGCGAAGGCGAACGCGCTCTCCGGGTTTAAACAGGGCCGTCCAATTGTCGCGCGGGCCGTGGCCGTTGACGAGAAACGAATAGGTCGATCCATTCGCATCGGCGATATCAGTCGGGTCCATCCGCATCTTGCCCCAGTCGATACGGTCCTTAAGCGGCTGGTCGCGCCCGGCGAGCAGCCCGCCGAGCGTCTGGCGCTGCATGTTGAAGTGGCCCGGATTAACTTTCATGTTCCGGAATATTGCTTCGGGCGAAAGCGGACTGTGATCGGACAGGACGATGACATGCTCACGGTCCGAAACAATCGGATCTGCGCCCTCGGGCTCGATAATGATCGGGCCGTAAAGCCCTTCCTGTTCCTGGAAGCCAGAGTGGCTGTGATACCAATAGGTGCCCGCCTGATTGACCGGGAATTCATAGAGGAACGTCGAGCGCGGCTTGATCCCGGGAAAGCTGACGCCGGGCACGCCGTCGAACTGAAATGGCACGAGCAACCCATGCCAATGAATCGAGGAATCGACGTCGAGTTCGTTCGTCACTGACAGCCGGACTTTCTGGCCCTGACGCAGCCGGATCAGCGGGCCGGGGACAGTGCCGTTCAAGCCGATCGCACGAAACGGCTTGCCGTCGATCCGCATCGTCTGCCGCGCGATCCGCAAGCCGACATCTGGACCGGTCACGGTCGGCAGCGGCGCGACAATGCCAGCCGAGACAGGCTGCGCCCAAGCAGGAAACCACGCTGCGAGAGCCGCACTACCGCCTGCCAGCGCACCGCCGCGCAAAAGTGATCGTCGGTCGAGGAGCTTGCCTTCGTTACTGGTCATGCTGGTCATACGCGGCGCGAGCCACCTTCCCTCAACGCTTCGGTCAATTTTTGGCGCGCGCGATAAACACGGGTCTCGACTGTCTTCTCGCTCACACCAAGCGTCACCGCGACCTCTGCTTGCGACATGCCCTCTATCGTCCGGAGCAACAGCGCTTCCTTAAGCCGTGAGGGCAATTCAGCAATCGCTGCTGCGACACGCGCAAGCGCTTGCCGGTCCTCGGCGGTGCGCTCGGCCCCGACTGACTCGTCGGCAACGGCTGCTGCGGCATGGTCGGTCATGCCGAAGCTGAACAACCGCCGCACAGCGCGCCGCCGTCCCCAATCGCGCGCTTTGTTAAGGGCGATCCGCGCGATCCACGACCGGAAAGGTCGACCAGAATCGTAGCGATCAAGCGCCCCGAATGCGGCGACCAAGGCTTCTTGCGTCACGTCGAGCGCCTCATCGTCATCACCGATCGCGCCGCGAACCAGTCGATAAATGGCATCGCGGTGGCGCTCGGTCAGCGCCCGATAGGCAGCTTGCGTGCCACTACGCGCTAACACCGCCAGTTCGCCATCGGTCGCTTCAGCGAGCGAAAGCGTCACCGCGCGTTGGCGGTCAGCGCCTTGACCACGGCCCGGTCGAACACCGCCGTCTGGTCGTGCTTCAGCAGCGACCGCATGGCAAAGACGTGTTCCAGCGTGGCCTTTTGCAGCTGTCCCATCGTCATATGGGAGGCATCGACCGCAGCGGCGACACGCGGGCCATTGCCGTGTTCGGCTTCGATCGCCTCGGCGAGCCTTGCGTTGTCGGCACGCAACTCCAGTTCGAGTGCCTTGCGACGCACCGAGAACGCTGCTTCGAGCGCGTCGAGCCGTGCTTGCTGATTACCATCGAGCGCCAGCTTGTCGTGAAGCAGCGCGTGCAACTCGGCCCCGGTGTGCGAGGACTCGGTAAGCACGGCCCGCCCGACAAAGACCCCTGCAATGGCAGCCAGAAACGCGATGCCCGCGATCAGGACGGTTTGGCGGATGTTCATCAGGGCGTATCGCCGAGCAGCGTCGAAGGCGTTAGCGGGGACACTGCGCCAAAGGGTGTGAGCGTGTTCCGCGCAACAGCCGGTTCAGTCGGCAGGCCTGCTCCGGCGACGCCGACGACCAACGCCAACAGGCTCGCAAATGCAACCGGTCGACGCAGGTCGTCAGCACGTTCAGCAGCTACCTTGGCAAGCATCGCACCGTCGAGCGCAGCGAGTTGCGACGGAACGGGCGCATCGCGCAGCCGCATGATATTTTCGTCGATATTCATGGCTTGTCCTCTGCTCCGTCAGACTAGTATACGCGGCCAGTCTCCCAATCCCTCACTCGTTGCTATTGTCAGAAGGTCGCGATGGATAATTCGGCGGACCGGCGAGCAATCAAAATCATGTTTTGCAACCGCGATTTGAGGGGTAGGTTCGTCCGCTGCGTATGTATGCCGAACTTCTCTAGGAGCCAATCATGTCCAATTTTCGCCCTATGCTGGCCGTCCCGCTTCTAGCGGCGCTCGCTGTTGCCGGCACTGCGCAAGCACACACCAAGCTCGTTGCATCGACCCCCGCCGCCAATGCGGTCGTGGCGAAACCGACCAGCATCTCGGTGTCATTCAACGAGAAGGCGATGCCCGCCTTTTCCGGTGCCGAGGTCGTTATGACCGGCATGCCCGGCATGGCGAACCACAAACCGATGAAACTCTCAGGGCTCAAGCCAAGCTGGAGCACGGACGGGAAGACGCTCACGCTGACGGCTGGCCGCGCCTTCCCTGTCGGTACCTATCAGGTAACGTGGCACGCGGCGGGTGCCGACACGCACCGGATGCAGGGTAGTTTCATTTTTTCCGTGAAATAGCAGGTTGGCCGACCCGCTCTACATGGGCATCAGGTTCGCGCACTATGCGGACTTGATGCTGCTGTTTGGGCTACCGCTGTTCACGCTCTTCAACCCGCTTGGGCGCAATAGTCTTGCGACAAATGGCCGCGTGCTGCTCTTTCTCATCCTGGGCGGCCTCGCGCTCTCGACTCTCAGTATTGTCGCGATGACGGCGTCGATGGCGGGCGTTGCGATACTCGATGTTGAT
>JANNCK010000411.1:0-7296 GCA_031386545.1 Sphingomonadales bacterium | reverse complement strand
TTCAACATGCTCCGCAAGATTGCCCGCCTGTTTGTGATCAAGACCCGGGTCGAAGCCTATCTGATCATCTTTGCGCTCGCTGTCGGTGCGATGGAGCGCGGCAAGGCGTATCTCGGCGAATATCCGGGCACCGGTGGCTGGTTGCTATTCTGGGCATGTAGCGGGTCGGTGATGCTGGCCGGTGCCAAGATCCTAGATGCACTCAGATACGAGCGAGAACGCCAGCTTGACCGCTGAAAAGTCGCAATTCCCATATGCCAGCGTGATGACATGTGGGGGTTTCGTGGAATTGGAAGAAAATGGCGCGCCCGGAACGATTCGAACGTCCGGCCCTCAGATTCGTAGTCTGATGCTCTATCCAGCTGAGCTACGGGCGCGCAGAGCCGTGTCACATAGCGCGTGTTTCACAACGCGCAACCCCGTTGCGGCCCTGAATTGCAACGCCTAGGGCTTGAGGCATGAAAAACGCAGCGCTTCTGATCCTTTCGATACTGTCCGCGCCGACACTCTCCGGGTGCACGCAAAGCGTCGATGCGCCGTCCCTGCTGCCGCGTCCGGCTGAAACAGCCGACATCGATGCCCCCGCACCCGCCCCTGCCCCGCCGACGCCCGCCCACGCCGCGCAACTTACGCTGATTACGAAGCTGCTCGATCAAGCGCGTCAGGGCGAAGCCGCATTTGAAAAGGCGTTGCCGTCGGCAACCGTCAATGCACCACCACAGAGCGAAGCATGGATACTGGCTCAAAACGCACGGTCAGCAGTCGAGGTCGCGCGGGGACCGACGCTCGATGCGCTTTCCGCCCTCGACACCGCAATCGGCGATGCCATCGACAAGGGCCAGGATACGGCGGCACTGGCCGTTGCACGGACCGAGGTTCAGGCAATCTATGACCGCCAGAGCGCGAAGCTCGAGTCGCTTATCCGCTGACGGCCTCGGCATGGAGAGTAGCAAGATGGGCATAGTGCGCCGCGCCCATGCGGTTGCCGGCGATTTCCGCAGGGGCAAGGTCACGTAGCATTTTTGCCGGACGGCCAATCCATAGCTCGCCAGCACCAATGGTCTTGCCCGGGCTGAGCAACGCCCCCGCCGCCAGCATCCCGTCCGATTGGATCGTGCAGCCGTCCATCACGATGCTGCCGAGCCCGACAAAAGCATGGTCGTGCAGGATCGAGCCGTGAAGCATGACCATATGGCCGATCAGAACATCATCGCCGATGAGCGTCGGTAGGCCAGCTTCACTGCCCGGTTTTGGTGAGTCGACGTGGATCACAGTCCCGTCCTGAATATTCGTGCGCGCACCGATACGGATTGCGTTCACGTCGCCGCGCAGCACGCAGTTATACCAGACGCTCGAATTCGGCCCGATCTCGACGTCTCCAATGATGCGCGCGCCCGGTGCGATGAACGCCGTCGGGTCAATGCGCGGCGTTTTGCCCTGATAAGTAATGATTGAACTCATTAGATGACCTTAGTGGCGCGTCCATTTGATGACGGGCAGGATGCTGGCAAAATCGTCGGTCCAGCCGGGAAAGCCGTCGCGGCGCTTGGTTTTGCGCCATTTGTCGGCACCGGTACGTTGGACAAACGCCGCCAGCACCGCCGGGTTACGGGCAAGCACAACCCAGTGCGAGTCCGAATAGGCGCGTTTACGGCCCGCTGCATCGGGTGTGTAGTCGCGCTTGGCAAGATGCCAGCCCCAGTCACTTGCTGCCGCGATGACGGGTTCGAGCGTGAGGAAGCGGTTCGACACATGCATGAGCACCAAGCCGTCAGGTGCAAGGCGACGCGCATAGACGTTCAGCGCATCGCGCGTGAGCAAGTGCATCGGCACTGAATCCGACGAGAAGGCGTCGACAACGAGCACGTCGAGCGGCGCGGCGCGCGCGCGCGTCTCGCGGTCGAGCACCAAACGCGCATCGCCGATGGCGACGGGCACGTTGGGGGTGCAGGCGCTCAGGAAGGTAAAGCGCGCCGGATCACGGGCGATGGCTTCGATGGCAGGGTCAATCTCATAGAAACGCCAGTCCTGTCCGGGTTTCGCGTAGCAGGCGAGGGTTCCCGCGCCGAGGCCAACCACACCGACACGACTGGCGGCTTTGCGCGCGGGTAGGTCACGCAGCGCGAGGCCAACCCCTGACTCGGGAGCATAATAGCTCAACGGCTCGTTCTCGCGGCCGGGCAGCTTGGACTGGATACCGTGCACGGTGGTGCCGTGGACCAGCGTGCGCGTCTCGGCGGTCTCGCTGAACGAATAGATGCCGAAATAGCTGCGCACGCGCTTGCCGCCGTCGATCGTCAGCGACAGCACACCCCATCCGCCGAGCGCCAACATCATCGCGGCAAGGCTCATCGTGAAGGCGATCCGGCTGCCGATGGCGAGGACCGCCAAGTTGATGATAACCAGCACGCCCGCGATCTTGACCCACATCGGTACAGGTGCCGGGATGCCGGGGAATAAGCCGACCGGCACCGTCGAGACGAGCAGCGCGATCAGGCCATAGATCAGCGCCCGCCGCCACGACCCGCCCCACAGCCGTTCGCCCCAAGCAAAGATCGGCGGTGCCGAGAGCAGCACGCCACCGAGCAGGATCAGAATTGGATGCTCATAGGCCCAATCGAACGCCAGCGGCGCGACCAGCGCGCAGAACGCCCCGCCCAATACGCCGCCGAACGACATGGCGAGGTAGAAGGTGGTAAGCTGCGCTGGTTCGGGTCGAGAGCGGAACAGCTCGGTATGCAGCGCGACGGCAAAGCAGAATAGCAGCACGAGGCCGAGCGGCGCAAACAACCAGGGGAATTGCGGATTCTGGGCAAACGCCATCCCGCCGCCGAGCAGGACCACCAACAGTGTCACCTTGACGATGCCGTCAGCGAGCCAGCGACTGTCCGAGAACGCCACGCTGAAGCTCAGCAGATACAGCCCGAGCGGAACGACCCACATCAGTGGCATCGCGACGATGTCAGTCGTCAGATAGGTGGTGGTCGACAGCATCATGCCCGACGGGACAGCAGCGAGTAGCACCCAATGCGCGAGACGGCGCAGCGGAATGCGTGAAATGGCAACCGGCATGGCTTCGGCGGCAGCGCCGTGCGGGAGCATCAGCGCACATGTTGCGACCAGCACACCGACAGCCACATAGCCGCTGCTCCACAACAGGCTTTGCCCGACAATCGGCAACAGCGGCTCAACCAGCAACGGATAAGCGATCAGGCCGGCAAAACTGCCGAGGTTTGAAGCCGCGTAAAGTGGGTAGGGGTCGCCGCCGCCCGAAATTGCGAACCAACGCTGGAGCAGCGGGGCTTGTGCCGCGATCACAAAGAACAACGGGCCGATAGAGGTGGCGAGGAACCACGGCGTCCACAGTGCTGGATTGGCGGTGGGCGATGGCTCTGCGGAGATTAGTCCGATGGGCAGCATCAGTGCAGCTGCCGCAAGCAGCGCAAGATGCACACCCGCCTGCACACGCGGGGCAAACCGCCCCATGAAATGGGCATAGGCATAACCGCCGAGCAGCAGCGCCTGATAAACCAGCATCGCTGAATTCCACACCGCGGGCGCGCCACCAAGGCGGGGCAAGGCCATGCGCGCGATCATCGGCTGGACAAGAAACAGCAGGAAGGATCCCGCGAGGATGGCGAGGGTAAAGCGCCATTTTGCGGCGCGGTTGGGGACGCTTGATGCGATACTTGCCAAGGTCGAATTCCCCATCGCTTGCTGCATTCATTGAAATGCCGTCATGCTAAACTTGTTTCAGCATTCACCCTTCCGCGCTCGCAGCGGTTCTTGTGGGAGGGCGGACCCTGAAACAAGTTCAGGGTGACGGTGTTCTGGAGACCGGCGTAGCTGCCAAGCCCTGACACATGGTTAACGTGCGCTAACGATCCTGCAACAACCGCGCCGCGTGGGCCGCGTAATAGGTCAACACGCCCGAACAGCCCGCACGGCGGAAGGCGAGCAATGTTTCGAGGACGAGAGCGTCGCGGTCCCCTGCCCCCGCCGCCGCCGCCGCCTCGATCATCGCGTATTCGCCCGACACCTGGTAGGCGAACACTGGCACTTCAAAGCGTTCTTTCACACGGCGGACGATGTCGAGATAGGGCAAGCCGGGCTTGACCATGACGCTGTCGGCCCCCTCGGCAATATCGAGTTCGACTTCGCGCAGTGCTTCTTCCGCATTGGCGGGGTCCATCTGGTAGGTTTTCTTGTCGCCTTTCAGCAGCCCGCCCGAGCCAACCGCATCGCGGAACGGGCCGTAAAAGGCGGAGGCATATTTGGCGGCATAGGCCATGATCTGGACGTTGACGTGGCCGCCCTCCTCCAGCGCATCGCGGATTGCGCCGACGCGGCCGTCCATCATGTCGCTGGGCGCGATAATGTCTGCACCGGCGTTCGCCTGGTTCAGCGCCTGTGCGACCAGGATTTCGGTGGTTTCGTCGTTCAGCACATAGCCGCTGCCGTCGATCAGCCCGTCATGGCCATGCGCGGTATAGGGATCGAGCGCGACGTCGGTGAGCACACCAATGTCGGGCACCGCATCCTTGATCGCGCGGATGGCGCGACACATCAGATTGTCGGGATTGAGCGCCTCCTCGCCGCGCTCGGTCCGCACTTCGCGCGGGGTGTTGGGGAACAGCGCAACGACGCCGATGCCGAGCGCTTTCGCCTCCTTAGCGCGGGCCACAATGCCGTCGACCGACCAGCGCGACACGCCCGGCAGGCTGCCGATGGGTTCCTCCACCACTTGCCCGCTGGTGACGAACAACGGCCAGATCAGGTGCGCGGGGGCGAGATGGGTTTCGCTGACGAGCGCGCGGCTCCACGCAGTTGATCGGGTGCGGCGCAGGCGGAGGGCGGGATACATCGACATAGTTGCCAAGCTAACTCGTTGCGGCCTGCGATGCTAGCAGGTGTGCCGAAGCGGTCCCGCAGACGCGCACCGATATTTTGTGCGCCATTGCGTCAACCGCCTGCCCGACCCAAATCGCGTTGATCGAACATTTTAGGATCGCGCACGACGATTTGTTGCATCGCAAAACCCGTCCGTTCGTTAAGCGGGCGTGATGTCCCCCCTCCCCAAGACTGCCACCCTGATTGTCAACGCCCAGTCGCGGCGCGGGCGCGATGTTTTCGAACAGGCCAAATCGCTGATCGAGGCGGCAGGGATCGTGCTCGACGCGGCGCACGCGCTCGACAATCCGAAGAAGCTGCAACCCATGGTCAAGGCCGCGGTCGCGGGTGGCGCGAAAATGGTGATTGTCGGCGGTGGCGACGGGTCACTGTCGTCGTCGGTCGATTTGCTGGTCGGCAGCGACTGCGTGTTCGCGCTGCTGCCGCTCGGCACCGCCAACAGCTTTGCCCGGTCGAGCGGCATCCCGCTCGACCTGCCCGGCGCGGTCG
Source organism: Sphingomonadales bacterium (assembly GCA_031386545.1). Lineage (GTDB taxonomy): Bacteria > Pseudomonadota > Alphaproteobacteria > Sphingomonadales > Sphingomonadaceae > Sphingomonas_O. Next base: position 1,896 of record JANNCK010000411.1, on the reverse strand, counting down.
ATGTCATCGCCAACGGACGGCGTGCGCGGGTCGATCTCGGCATGATCGACGGCGATTATTTCTGCAACGTCGCGGCCATCGGACTTGCCCCGCTCATCGCCGAGACCGTGCCGCACGGGTTGAAACGGTGGTTCGGTCGGCTCGGCTATATGTCGTGGGCGGCGGTCAGCCTCGTGCGCTTTCGCCCGTTCGAACTGATCGTCGATGGCGAGCATGTCTTTGCCACCGAAGTCCGCATCGCCAATGGCAAGTTTCAGGGCGGGACCGAGTTGATCGACGACGCCGACCCGCAATCGGGGGAATTGGTGGTGCAGGCGGTGATCGGCACGACGCGGTTCTCGCTGCTCAAGAGCTGGACCGCGAGCACGCTGAGGCTGCCGTGGCGGCGGACGCTGACGCAGGAATTCCACGGGCGCGAGCTGCGGATCGAAACGATCCCCCCGCTGCCGATCTCGATCGACGGCGAAGTCCTGGCGCACACGCCGGTGACCGCGCGGGTCGCGGCACGGGTAATCGAGATGGCGTTGCCACGCTGATCTTTCGACGCGCGACTCAGCGAAAACGCCGCATTTGCGTGCGTTAACTTCCCTAGCTTCACCGGGTTAAGCGTAAAACGCCGCCCCCTTCAAAGAGCAAGGGCCAAACGACCCCGACTAGAACATATCAGGAACATTAGTTGCTGTCAAGCAGCTAATCGGCCAGTGCAGCTACCCCAACCGCGCGAGCGCCGCCCGCAACCATTCGCCTTCCGCCGATTTCTCGGCATGGTCGGCGCGGGCCTTTTCGACCGCCTCGGGCTTGGCGCGCTCGACGAACGACGGGTTGTTGAGACGGCCGGCGAGCGAGGCGGCTTCCTTTTCGGCGGCTTCGGCCGATTTGGTGAGGCGGGCGCGTTCGGCGTCGAGGTCGATGTAGTCCTTCAAATCGAAGACGAATGTAGTGGTTCCAACGACAATCTGTGCAGAACCAGCCGGAACAGCGTCTATATCTGCAAGCGGCGCATCATTTGCGAGCTTGATCATTTGCTTGAAACGAAATCCGAACTGTCCGAGCAATCGCCGTGATCGGTCATCGGCACCTACCAGATCGGGAACAAGCCATGCACCAGACGGAATGTTTAGCTCGACCCTGATCGACCTTGTTTGTTCGACCAGAGATTGAACCCAAATAATGTCTGCCTTCGCATCAGTGTCTACACTAGCGTTAGGTTCCGGCCAGTTCGCATGAATCAGATCGCCAACTCGCTCTCCCATCGCGTGCCACAGTTCTTCGGTGATGAACGGCATGAACGGATGCAGCATCACGAGTATCTGGTCGAACGCCCAGCCCGCGACGCTGCGGGTTTCGTCGTCGAATGCGCCTTTCACCAGCTCGATATACCAGTCGCAGAACGTGCCCCAAGCGAAGTGGTAGATCGCGTCGGCCATCGCGTCGTAGCGCAGGTCGGCGATGGCTTGATCGAGCTTGGCCAGGGTTTCGACGACTTCGCCGATGATCCATTTGTTGACCGCGAGTTCCGCGTCAGGCGCGGCGACCGACGCACTCGCGCCGACGCCATTGCCCTGCAGGAACCGCGCGGCGTTCCACAATTTGGTGGCGAAATTGCGGTAGCCGATGACGCGCTGCTCTTCGAGCTTGATGTCGCGGCCCTGGCTTTCCATCGCGGCCAGCGTGAAGCGCAGCGCGTCCGCGCCGTACTGGTCGATCAGGCCGAGCGGATCGACAGTATTGCCCTTCGACTTCGACATTTTCGAGCCATCGGGCGCGCGGACAAGTCCGTGGAGATACAATGTCTTCCATGGCGCTTGGCCCATGAAATGCAAACCCTGCATCGCCATGCGGGCGTCCCAGAAGAACAGGATATCGAAGCCGGAAATGAGGATGTCGTTGGGGTAG
>JANNCK010000408.1:0-2166 GCA_031386545.1 Sphingomonadales bacterium | reverse complement strand
TCCGCTGGGGTCGGGCATCGGCACGTTCGGCTGGGGCGGGGCGGCGGGCACAGTCGCCTGGATTGACCCGACGCGCGGGGTCCGTGCTTCGGGATATGTCCAGTATATGCCGGGCGAAGCGCTGCCGTTCAGCAAGGACTTTGGCAAGAGCGTTTATACCAGCCTGTGACTGGGTTCACGGGTTCGCCCCTCGACCGTGTCGACCACATCCGCAGCGATCCGGATGCCTATGCCGCGTTGCTCGGCGACTGGCGCGCCCGCGTGCTGATGCTGGAGGGCGTCTCGCCGCAGATCGGCGACGACGGCGGGTTGGTCTGGGGTAATTTTGCTTCGGTTGCCGAAGATGCCGAACTTATCCTGCTCGGGCTGCTTGAGGAACGTCCGCATTTTGTCGAAGTCGTACGCCACGAAGCGCCGACGATCATGCGGTCGCCCGCGATGTTTCGCGCGTTGCAGATGTTGCGGGGCGAGGACGCTGCGACATTCGGGACCGCCCTCAGCCTGATTACCTGGCATAATAATCACCGTTTCTGCGGACGTTGCGGCAGCGGCACGACGCTGTTCCGCGCGGGCTGGGGCCGCAAGTGCGCGGCATGCAGCACCGAACATTTTCCGCGCACCGACCCGGTCGTCATCATGCTCGCCGAATATAACGGGCCAAAGGGAAAATGTGCATTGGTCGGCCGCCAGCCGCGCTTTCCGCCGGGCAATTATTCGGCGCTGGCCGGATTCCTCGAACCCGGGGAATCGATCGAGGAAGCGGTGCGGCGCGAGATCATGGAAGAGGCGGGCGTGCCCTGCGGCGCGGTCCGCTATGTCGCGAGCCAGCCGTGGCCGTTCGGCGGCGCCCAGCTAATGATTGCCTGTATTGCCGAGGCGCTGGCCGACGAGATCATAATTGATCCCAAGGAGCTTGAGGACGCGATGTGGGTGACCCGCGACGAGGCCATTGCGGCGCTTGCCGGTGATCCGGATGCGCGGTTCAAAGCGCCACCGCCGTTTGCGATTGCCCATTCGTTGTTGAAGACGTGGGTCGGATAAGTGATGCCGCAAAAAAAGTGTCTGACACTTTTTGGTTTGTTGCGTGCCCTACCCCCGCTTGCGCGCCTCCGGATAGGTGCCCAGCAACCGCACCCATTTCGTGTGATAGGCCAACTCGTCGAGGGCGCGGGCGACGGCGGGGTCATCGGGGCGGCCCTCGATTTCGGCAAAGAACTCGGTCGCGGCAAAGCTGGCGCCGCGCTGATAGCTTTCGAGCTTGGTCATGTTGACGCCGTTGGTCGCAAAGCCGCCCATCGCTTTATAGAGCGCGGCGGGGACGTTTTTCACCTCGAACAACAGCGTGGTCATCACGTCTTGCGGCAGTTGGCGGGCGGGAGCCTCGCGCGCCAGAATGACGAAGCGTGTCATGTTGTCGGATGAATCCTCAAGCCCGTCGGCAAGAATGTCGAGCCCATAGATTGCGGCGGCACGCGGCGGGGCAATCGCGGCAACGCTGGCATCGCCGCCCTCAACCACAAGCGCCGCTGCGCCCGCTGTATCGGAATAGGCAACCGGCTGAATGCCGCGTGCGCGCAGCCAGTGGCGGCACTGGCCCAATGCCTGCGGATGGCTGGTCGCCTGCTTCACACCGTCAATCGGCCCCATGCCCATCAGGGCGTAGCGGATCGGCAGGAAGTGCTCGCCGGTGATGACCAGCCCCGATTCGGGCAGCAGGAAATGGATGTCGGCAACGCGGCCGTGCAGCGAGTTTTCGATAGGGATCATCGCGCAATCGGCGCGTCCCTCCTTCACGGCATCGATAGCATCTTCGAATGCGAAACAGGGCAGCGGCAGCGCGTCCGGAAACGCCTCCTCCACCGCAATCTGCGAATTCGCGCCAGGGGCCCCCTGAAACGATACCGCGCGTTCTGGCGCGGCTTCGGCGACTTGGGTCATCGCGGCGACGATCGGCAGGGCGGGAGCTGGATAGTTTTGCATATAGTGCGGGCGCGTAAGCGTGATGGCTCCCGGCTGCAACTGTAACCGCAAGCGTGCTTGCGGTTGCGGGACGTCGGTTATATGGGCGGCGCAACGCCACAACCGTATTTTTCAGGACATTCGGCAAGCACATGGACAACCGGCAAAACATCGTCGCAATGATGGGCCTTGGCGCAATGATCGTTG
>JANNCK010000399.1:0-1599 GCA_031386545.1 Sphingomonadales bacterium | reverse complement strand
TCTGGCGGCGTAGCGCGTGGAAATAATTGGCGGGCGTCGTGATGTTCGCCACCTGCATATTATCCTCGGCGCAGAGCTGCAAATAGCGTTCGGGACGTGCGGATGAATGCTCCGGCCCTTGCCCCTCATAGCCGTGCGGCAGCAGCATCACGAGGCCGTTGGCGCGCAGCCATTTCGCTTCGCCGCTGGCGATGAACTGGTCGATCATCACCTGCGCGCCATTGGCGAAGTCGCCGAATTGCGCTTCCCACATAACCAAGGTCTTGGGGTCGGCTCCGGCAAAGCCATATTCGAATCCGAGCACGCCGAACTCGCTCAATGTCGAATCAAGCACCTCGAACCGCCCGTGCGGAACCGTCGACAGCGGCGCATATTTGCGCTCGTCGGTCTGGTCGACCCAGACCGCGTGCCGCTGGCTGAACGTGCCGCGCCCTGAATCCTGACCCGACAGGCGAACACCATAGCCCTCCGACAGCAGCGACCCGAATCCGAGCGCCTCGCCGGTTGCCCAATCGAAGTTTTCGCCGCTCGCGAACATTGTCCGCTTGGCGTCGAGGACGCGGTTAAGCGTCGGGTGGATGGTCAGGTCGGCTGGCACCGTCGTCAGGGTGCGCGCGAGTCCGTCGAACAGTTTTTTCTCGATGCCGGTCTCGACATTGCGGCGTGCACTTTCGCCGTCGATCGGCTTGTGCAGCCCCGCCCAGCGCCCGCCGAACCAGTCGGCCTGGTTGGCCTTATAATTGGCGGCGCTCGCAAACTGGTCTTCGAGCATCGCCGTGAAGCGCGTCGTGTGGTCGGCTGCCCAGTCCTTGTCGATCACCCCTTGGGCTATCAGCCGCGCCGCATAGACGTCGCTGACGCCGGGATGCGTCTTGATGACCTTGTACATCAACGGCTGGGTGAACATCGGTTCGTCACCCTCGTTATGGCCGAATCGGCGATAGCACCACATGTCGATCACGACGTCGCGGTGGAACCGCTGGCGGTATTCAATCGCCATTTTGCAGGCGAAGGTCACCGCCTCCGGATCGTCGCCGTTGACGTGGAAAATCGGAGCCTGGACACCCTTGGCGACGTCCGACGGATAGGGCGACGACCGCGCGAATTGCGGGCTGGTCGTAAAACCGATCTGGTTGTTGATGACGAAATGCAGGCAGCCGCCGGTGTTGTATCCGCGCACCCCCGAAAAGCCGAAACATTCCCAGATGACTCCCTGTCCCGCGAACGCCGCATCGCCGTGGAGCAAGACGGGGAGCACCTGGATATGGTCCTCCAGATCATTGCGGTCGGTCTGGATCGCGCGGACCTTGCCGAGCACGACCGGGTCCGCGGCTTCGAGATGGCTAGGGTTGGGGACCAGCGACATGTGGACCTTGATCCCGTCGAACTCGCGGTCGGTGCTGGTGCCGAGGTGATATTTGACGTCGCCCGATCCGCCGACATCGTCAGGGTTGGCGCTGCCGCCCGAGAATTCGTGGAAGATCACGCGGTACGGTTTCGCCATGACGTTGGCGAGCATGTTGAGGCGACCGCGGTGCGCCATGCCATAGACAATTTCGCGCACGCCCATTGCGCCGCCGTATTTGATGACCGCCTCCA
>JANNCK010000369.1:0-11357 GCA_031386545.1 Sphingomonadales bacterium | reverse complement strand
CAATCCGCCCTATGGTGACTTTTCGGGCGTCGCCAAAAAACAGGAACGCGATCCCGTCGTGTTCCATACCACCAGCGGCACCACCGGTCGCCCGCAGCCGCTGTTGTTCGGCCCCAAAGGGCGCGAGATCACCAACCTTCTCGTCGGGCGGATGTATCGCTGGATGGGCCTGCAACCCGCCGACGTTGTCCAGTCGGTTTACGGCCACGGCATGATCAATGGCGGGCATTACATCCGCGAGTCGGTCACCCATTTCACCAACTCGCTGTTCCTGAGCGCAGGCACCGGCATCGAGACGCGCAGCGCCGCGCAGGTCAATCTGATGGCCGATTTCGGCGTCACCGTGATGGTCGGGTTCGTCGATTATATCCGCAAGCTCGCCGAAGTCGCCGAAGCCGAAACACTGTTCGACCGGATCCAGCTGAAAATGATTATCGGGCATCTCGGCACCGAAGACCGCGCCGCGACCGAGGCCGCGTGGCACGGCGCGAAAGCCTATGACTGGTACGGCGTCGGCGACACCGGCAGCATCGCGGGCGAGGGCCCGAACCGCGACGGGCTGTATGTGTGGGAGGATGCACAATTCCTCGAACTGCTTGACGTTGATACCGCCACGCCGGTGGCGCACGGCGACACCGGCGATATGGTCGTGACGTGTCTGTTCAAGGACGACATCGCGCCGTGCATCCGTTTCAACACGCATGACATTACGCACGAAATCGGCGGGCGCGGCGAGCTGGCGTTCAAGCGCATCGCGGGGTTCAAGGGGCGCAGCGACAATATGGTCAAGCTGCGCGGCATCAACCTGTTCCCGCACGCCATCGCTTCGCTGATCGAGAAGCGCGCCGATCTGACCGGTGAATATGTCTGCCATCTGACGCGTACCGAGGGGCGTGATGACATGGTCGTCACCATCGAGAGCCGGGGCGGCACCGACGAGGGGCAGTTGATTGCGCTATTGCGGCAGGGGCTGGGCGTCGAGGTCGGTGTGGTCCTCTGCCCGCCCGGCGGTACCGCAGCAGCGACGCAGATTGACAGCCGCCAGAAACCAATCCGCCTGATTGACGAGCGCGCGCTTTGATCGACTGGGTCGTTCTCGAAACACGCAACGCTGCGGTCAACGCCTTCGTCGATTGGGATCACGATGCGCGCGCAGGCACCGGCCCGCTTGCCGACCTGACGCTCGGGATCAAATCGAACATCATGGTTGCGGGCCTGCCGTGGACCGGCGGCATGGGCGTCTACCGCGACCGGATCGCCGAGCGCGACGCCGAAGTTGTGGCGCTCCTGCGGGCGGCGGGTGCCACGATCCTGGGTACGCTCAACATGCATGAGGCGGCACTTGGCGCGACAACCGACAACGCGTTCTATGGCCGCACCGAGAACGGGCGGCGCATTGGCTACACCTCCGGCGGGTCGTCGGGCGGATCAGGCGCGGCAGTCGCAGCGGGGCTGTGCGATGCAGCACTTGGCACCGATACGATGGGGTCGGTGCGGATTCCGGCGGCGTATAACGGCACCTACGCGCTGAAACCCACGCATGGCATAGTGTCACAGGACGGGCTGGCAATGCTGGAACCGTCGCTCGACTGCATCGGGCCACTGGCGCGGGATCTGGAAGTGCTGGAGCAGGTGTGGAGAGCAATAAGCGAGAAAGCAGCTGGACCCCGGCTCGGAGGCCGGGGCGACGATACTTCCCAAGAACTCGTCACTCCGGACTTGATCCGGGGTCCAGCTGCTTCTTGCCTTAGAACCCTCGCCGACCTCGGCCATGTCGATACCCAGCCCGCCGTCCACGCTGCCTACACCCGTGCGCTTGCCGCATTCGCTCACCCACCGCGCGAAATCACCCTGCCCGACCCGGTCACCGACATCCGTCTCGCCGGCTTCGTCGCCTCAGCCCGCTGGCTGATCGGCGACCTCGGCGACCTGCGCCGCACGCACGCCGACCTCATCTCGCCCGAACTCCATTTCATGCTCGATTATGCCGAAAAACAGGCGTCCCGCCCCGAAGTGCTAGCTCGGACGAGAGACGCGCTGACGGCAGCGCTAGGCACCGATGGCATTCTCCTTATGCCCGCTGCACCGCAAGCCGCATTCGAGCATGGCCGCCCGCCCGCCAACCAGGCCGATTTCACCTGCCTCGCCAGTGTCGCCGGACTGCCCGCGCTCGCCATTCCCGCTGGCGAAGACGAAAACGGCCTGCCTGTCGGCGTCCAGATCGTCGGCCCAGCGCACAGCGAATCGCGTCTTTTCGCGGTCGCAAAACTAATCGATACTCACCTCAAGGGAGAAGCCTGATGCGCATCATCGTCCTGTTTAATCTAAAGCCCGGCGTATCGGTCGCGTCATATGAACAGTGGGCACGCGACAGTGATATTCCCGGCGTGCGTGCGCTGAAATCGGTCAGCAGCTATCATGTCCAGCGCGCAACCGGCATCCTCGGGTCCGACCAGCCTTCCCCCTATGCCTATATCGAAATCATCGAGATCGCCGATATGGCGCAGTTCGGCGAAGAAGCTGCGGGACCAGTGGTGCAGGCGCTCGCCGCCGACATGCGTAACTATGCCGACGATCCTGTCTTCATCACGACGGACGACCTGTGACCAAACGCTTCGAGGGCCGGACGATCGTCGTCACCGGTTCGGGCCGCGAGCGCGGGTTAGGGCAAGCAATCCTGCGCCGTTTTGCCGACGAAGGCGCGAATTGCGTGGTCAGTGACCAGACAATCACGCCCGAGGCCGAAGGGGTCGCTGCCGACGTGTCGGCACGCGGCGTAAAAGTCGCGACGATTCCCTGCGATGTCAGCAAGGTTACCCAGTGTCAGGCACTCGTCCGCAAGACGGTCGAAACCTTCGGTCGGATCGACATTCTCGTCAACAACGCCGGGATCGGCTTCATGATGAAGCCCCTGCTTGAGGTCGATCCGAGCGATTGGGACACCGTCATCAGTGTCAATCTTTCGGGTGCCTTTTATTGCACGCAAGCCGCAGCAAGGGCGATGGTCGAGGGCAACAACGGCGGACGCATTATCAACATAGCGTCGCAGGCGGCAAAAACCGGCTTCCCGCATATGGCGAGCTATTGCAGTTCCAAACACGGCATGATCGGCCTGACCCGTTCAAACGCGGTCGAACTGGGCACGCACGGAATTACCGTCAACGCGGTCTGTCCCAACCACGTTACCACCGGGCTGGGTTCGGACCAGAACGAGTATTTCTCGCGGTTGCTAGGGTTCGACAGCGTCGCGGCGTACCTCAAAAACATGGCGGCAAAAAACCCGATGGGGCGACCGGGGCTGGGGTCGGACACCGCCGCCACCTGTGCATGGCTCGCCAGCGACGATGCGGCGTATATCACTGGCGAGGCGATCAACGTCAGCGGTGGGGAGGAAATGCATTGATTGCAGAACGCATCGACTGGCCCAACGACGCCAAAATTGCCCTCTCGATCGTCGTCAATGTCGAGGAGGGCAGCGAAATGACCGTCGCGCGCGGCGACCGCGGGATGGAGCCGGTTGACGAGCTAGGCATCCACATCAAATCGCCGATCCGCAATTACGGCAACGAGAGCAATTATCTTTACGGCATCAAAGCCGGTGCCCCCCGGGTCGTCGCACTGCTCGACAAGCACGATGTCCGCGCCAGCTGGACAGTCGCGGCGATGTCCCTCGAAAACCATCCCGATATTGCCGCCGCCATCCGCGCGCGCGGCGACGAACCGGTCAGTCACGGGTATCGCTGGATCCACCAGTTCAAGATGGACGAGGTGACAGAGCGCGAGTTCATCCGCAAAGCCGTGTTGAGCATCGAGGCGACCACCGGCACCCGCCCCTATGGCTGGCTGTCACGCTATTTTCACACCGACAACACCCGGCGGCTCCTGATCGAGGAGGGGTTTGCCTATCACATGGACGATTATTCGGGCGACGTACCGTTTGTGGATAGCACCACAACGGCCGGAAAACCAATTGCCATTGTTCCCTATCAACTCGACACCAATGATATGAAGATGTGGACCGACCCCGCCTATACGCCCGCCAACTGGCTCGATTATGCCCGTCGCGCGTTTGACTGGACCTATGCCGAAGGGGCGGCGGGTAATCCCAAGATGATGAGCCTGGGCCTGCATCTGCGGATCATCGGACGACCGGGGCGCATCTGGGCGCTGGACGAGTTTCTGAAACATGTGCGTGGCCACGACGGTGTGTGGTTCGCGACGCGGCACGACATTGCCAGGGTCGTGTTGCCCAAAGGCCTTTCGGCATGATGCGCCTTGAAGTCATCGGCGGGATTGCCCGGTTGCTGATCGACCGGCCACTCAAGCGCAACGCGATGACGACCGCGATGTTCGAGGCAATACCCGGCCTGATCGCCGAGGCCGAGGCAAAGCATCATGTTCGCGCCATCGTGCTCATGTCGGCGCGCCCGGGGATGTTCTGCGCGGGAGCCGATATTGGTGAGTTGTCCGCCAACGCCGCAGACACCGACTGGCGGCAGCGCAACCAGCTCGCGATCAACCTCGCGCAGCACCGGCTCGCGCGTGCCGACCGGCCCGTCATCGCCTTCATCGACGGCGATTGCGTCGGGGGGGGATGTGGCATGGCGCTCGCCTGTGACATCCGCGTGGCAACCACACGGTCACGATTCGGCATTACACCGGCAAAGCTTGGCCTCGTCTATCCGCTGCATGACACGAAACTATTGGTCGATCTGGTCGGGCCGGGGCAAGCGAAGCGCATCCTGTTCACCGGCGCGCTGCTTACAGCTGAAGAAGCGTTGCGGATTGGCCTGATCGACATGATCGCCGACAGCCCCGATGAACTGGCACATTCCATTGCTGCCAACTCGCTGCACAGCCAGCGCCAGTCAAAGGCGATGGTCCGCCGGATTCTGGACGGGCAGACCGGGGACGATGCTGAAACATTGGCAATCTTTGCACAGGCGTTTGAGGGCAGCGATTTCGGGGAGGGCGTTTCGGCGTTTCTGGACAAGCGGAAACCCGATTTCAAATGAGCCATGGCCGCATCCTGTGCGGGACCGCAACGGTGCCCGATCTCGACGCTGCGCTCTCCGACTATCGCGACGCGCTTGGCCTTACGGTTGTCGAACGCGGCGGACTCCCCGCCGAACTCGCCGCCAGTTGGGGCACCTCCGCCAGCACCGGTTCCCGCTATGCGATGCTTCAGCCGACCAGCGGCACCGCATCCTACATCCGCCTGGTCGAACAGCCCGTGCCAGCCGATTTCGTCCCCGTTCGCAGTTATGGCTGGGCGGCGTTCGAGATCACGGTGCAAGACGTATTCGGTTGGCCCGCCAAACTCGCGGACAGCGGTTTCGACATCGTCGGCGCGCCGCGGGAAATCTCCGGCCTCCCCTATTTCGTCGCGATGCAGATGCTGGGGCGCGGCAAGGAGATGATCTACCTCAACGAGGTTCGTTCAAACACACCGACCAGCGACCTGCCGCCCGCGCAATCGCCGGTCGATCACATTTTCATTGTCATTCTCGCCTGTGCCGACCGCCCTGCGGTGCTCGACTGGTACCGCGACCGGGTGCAGCTCGACATCGGCGCGGACTATACCATTCCCTATACGATGATTTCGAAGGCGTTCGGCCTGCCCCACGACCATCTGTCGACGATCACGATGGTGCAGAACGGGCGGATGCCGATTGTCGAGGTGGACGGCTATCCCGCCGCTGCGTCGGCGCGCGGCGGCGACCCTGCGCGGTTGCCGGCGGGGAATGCGATGGTCACGCTTGCGGTCGATGATCTGGATGCACTCGACCTCGACTGGATCGCCCCGCCGATGGCACGCAAGGGTGCCCTTTATGCGGGACGACGCGCGGCGACTGTCAGGGGGTTGGCGGGCGAATTGTTGGAGTTGCTCGAAATCTGCTAGCGCCAACTGTCCTACTCCGCTAGGACACCTGAAAGCGGAGCGGGGTTGCCAATGTTCGGAAATGTTCGCGGGTGGATCAAGGCCCATCCGAAATGGTCGATTGCCATCGGTGTGGTCACGTTGCTGGTCCTCTATCTGATCCTCAAACCCACTCCCAAAACCTATGAATATGTGACCCAAACCGCTGACCGGGGCGAGGTCGTACGCCGCGTCACCGCCAGCGGTAAACTCCGCGCGCTCAACACGATCAAGGTCGGGGCCGAAGTCTCGGGTCAGGTCACCAAGGTTTACGTCGATTTCAACTCGCCGGTGACCAAGGGGCAGGTGCTCGCCGAGATCGACCCGACCCGCCTGCGCGCCCGCGCGCAACAGGCGCGCGCGCAGGTTGCGACCGCAGAGGCATCACTGGCGCAGGCGCAGGCATCGGTGTCGCGCACCGGCACTGACATCCTGATCCAGGAACGCGAATACGGCCGCCGCGCGCAACTCGCCGAACGCGGGTTCGTGTCGAAATCGGGCCTTGATACCGCGTCGAGTGCGCTCGCTTCGGCGCGGGCCGGCACCCGCACCGCCGCCGCACAAGTCGCCAGCGCCCGTGCCCAGATCGCACAGGCGAACGCCGAACTCTCGTCGGCGCTGCTTGATCTCAGCCGTACAACCATCGTCGCGCCTGCCTCGGGCGTCGTTATCAACAAATTGGTCGAGCCCGGCACCACTGTTGCCGCCAGTTTCCAGACGCCGAATTTGTTCGAGATTGCCGCCGATACGACGCGGATGCAGGTCGAGGCCTCGGTCGACGAGGCCGACATCGGGCAGGTCCGCGACGGACAGGGTGTGCGCTTTACCGTTGACAGCTACCCCGGCGAAACCTTTGCCGCGACCGTCCGCCAGATTCGCAAGGCCGCGACCGAAACACAAAATGTGGTGAGCTACCTCGTCATCCTCGACGTCGATAACAAGCAGGGCAAGCTGCTGCCCGGCATGACCGCCAATGTCGAGATTATCACCGGCGTGCGGCAGAATGTCGTGCGCGCGCCAACGACGGCGCTCCGCTTCCGCCCAAAGAGCGGTGACCGGCCCAAGGACAAGGCGCCGGCCACAGGCACCTCCTATATCTTCATCGCAACCGCCGATCCCTATAAACCGACGCGGCGTGTGCTGAAGCTGGGCTTGCAGGGCGAAGATTTTGTCGAAGTGACGGGCGGCCTGAAACCCGGCGAGAAAGTCCTGCTGCGCAGCCGCTCTACCGAAAAGAAACCAAGCACTGACGATGATGCCGAGGAGGAAAACGCCAGTGGCGGCCATCCCGGTGACTGACGCCGCGCCGCTTCTCGAAACCCGCCACCTCGTCAAGGACTACGTCCTCGGCGGTGAAACCGTGCACGCGGTTGCCGATGTCTCGCTCAGCATCGCGCGTGGTGAATTTGTGGCGATCATGGGGGCGAGCGGGTCGGGCAAATCGACCTTCATGAACATGATCGGCGCGCTTGACCTGCCAACGTCGGGTGATCTGCTGCTCGATGGTGTCGATGTCGGCGGGCTGTCGAGCGACGAACTCGCCGAGATCCGCAACAAGAAAATCGGTTTCGTGTTCCAGCAGTTTAACCTGCTCGCGCGCACCACCGCGCTCGACAATGTCGCGACGCCGCTGGTCTATGCCGGGTTGAACGGCCCCGAACGGCGCGCGCGTGCGGCGAAAACGCTTGACGCGATGGGCCTGTCCGACCGCATGGGCCACACCCCGGCCAAACTCTCGGGCGGCCAGCAGCAGCGCGTCGCCATTGCCCGCGCGCTTGTCACCGAACCACTGATGCTGCTCGCCGATGAGCCGACCGGCGCGCTCGACAGTGCAACTTCCGAAGACATTATGGGCATTTTCCAACGGCTCAATGACGACGGCATTACCGTCATCGTCGTCACCCACGAACCCGATGTCGCCGAATATGCCACCCGCCGCATCCTGTTCCGCGACGGTCGCGTGATCGAGGATGCAGCCGTAACCAACCGACGGCGCGCACGTCCATGAATCTGGCACGCACAATTGCTGGCTGGGGCATCAACATTGCCATCGCGCTGACCGCGCTACGCACCAATTTGATGCGGTCGATCCTGACGACATTGGGCGTGATGATCGGCGTGCTGGCGGTCATCCTCGCGGTCGCGGTCGGCGACGGGGCGAAAATCAGTGTGATGGACTCGATTAACTCGCTCGGCAGCAACATGGCCATCGTGTTTCCGCAACCCGAGAATCGCGGCGGGCGGCGCGTCGTTGACCGCGGTCGCCTGACCGAGCGCGACGCCGCCGCCATCCAGCGACTGGTGCCGGGTGTCAGCGGCATGGCCCCGCAGCTGCGTTCGACGGTCCAGCTGGTGATACAGGGCCGCAACACGACAACGACGGCGGTGGGCGTCACGCCGGATTACCCCCGCGTCGCCAATGTCGAGATCGACACCGGCCGTATGATCGGCGAGGCAGACGTCCGCACCGCGTCGCGCAGTATCGTGCTGGGAACAAGTGTCGCGACCAAATTGTTCGGCAGCTTCGATCCGCTCGGGCAAAGCGTCCGCGTCAACCGCGTCCCCTTCACCATCGTCGGCATTCTCGCTAGCAAAGGCAACAGTCTGGGCAACGATAATGACGACATCGCGCTCGTCCCGATTTCGACCGCGCGCCAACGCTTCGCGAGTACCGCGATACAGGGACCGGACGACCTCCACGTCCTGTTCGTCGGCTTCGAGGATGGTATCGAACTGGCCGAAGCCAAAAGGAACATGGTCCGCGTCCTGCGCGCCCGCAACAACGTGCCCAAGGGAGAGATCAGCCCGTTCACGATCAACACGACCGAAGAGTTCATGAAGCAATCAGGCCTCGTGACGAGCGTGTTTCAGGGCGTCCTCGTCGCCATCGCGTCGATCAGCCTGCTGGTCGGCGGCATCGGCATCATGAACATCATGCTGGTCAGCGTCACCGAACGTACCCGCGAGATTGGCCTGCGGATGGCCTTGGGCGCGAAACGCAGCGACATCCGCAACCAGTTTCTCGTCGAGGCGGCTGTACTGTGCGTCATCGGCGGCGCCATCGGGCTTACGCTGGCGGCAGGGCTGTCGATCATCTTGGCCCAAGCGCTCGAATTTCCGGTCATCATCAGCATATCGACTGCCATTGGCGCAATCATCTTCTCCGCCGTCATCGGCCTCGCCTTCGGCAGCTATCCCGCCATCCGTGCGTCACGCCTGTCGCCCATCGAGGCTCTACGAAGCGAGTAATTCGGCGAATCAGTGCTAATTATGCGGATTTTGTCCGGATAGTTGGTATATATTCGTACAGCATAGAACTGAAACCCCCGCATATCCGCCATTTCTGAAACTGGCACGCTTCCTGCTAGTCCATTCATGTCCGCAAGCGATTGTCGCCGCGGAAGGATTAAACAGGAAGACGCATCATGAACACGACCACACTCATCTCGAACGCTGCCAACATCTTCACCGTCATCATCGGCGTTGCGTTCTTTGCCGTCACGACCGTCGGTATTGTCGCACCGGTTCACGCCAGCACGACTGTTACAACCACCGCAGCGCGCTGAGCCTTGCGGCAGGTATTCGGCGCGGACGACAGGGCTGAGAAGTTTCCGGACTCACACGATGAGCACGGTACTCCCCGTCGTCCGCCGCCCCTCTAGATCGGTATGCGCCTGCGCCGCATCTTCCAGAGCATAGGTCTGGCCGATCGTCACCTTGATGATTCCCTGCCGGAACATATCCCAGACATAGTCACAGCCCGCCGTGCGCTCCTCGGGTGTGGCATAGTAATCGAACAAGGTCGGCCGCGTGTTGAACAGCGATCCTTTCTGGGCCAGAATCCCCAGATTGACGCCGCCAACCGGGGCATCGGCATTGCCGTAATTCACGATCATACCGCGCCGCCCGGTTGAATCGAGCGAGGCCTCCCATGTCGCCATGCCGACACCGTCGAACGTGACCCGCACGCCATCGCCGCCGGTTAGCGCGCGAACCCGCGGTGCCACGGGTTCGTGGGTGTAGAGAATAATCTCGTCGGCCCCCGCCGCGCGGGCCGCCTCGGCTTTTTCAGGTGTCGAGACGGTGCCGATAACGCGCGCGCCGGTGTGCTTCAGCCACTGGACGAGCAGCAAGCCGACCCCGCCCGCTGCGGCATGGACCAGCACGTCCCAACCCGGCTGAACCTTCGCGCATCGCTCGACCAGAAACTCGGTCGTGCAGCCTTTGAGCAATCCCGCTGCTGCGGTCGCATCGTCGATGTCATCGGGAATGCGGAACAGGCTCGCCGCCGCCACATTGCGCGCTGTCGCATACGCACCAAGCGCGGGACCGAAAGTCGCCACCCGGTCCCCAGCCTCAAACGCTGCCCCTTCGCCAACCGCCTCGACCACACCTGCCGCTTCAAGGCCAAGTCCGCTCGGCAGTGGCACCGGATAGGCGCCGCGCCGGTGATAGGTGTCGATGAAATTCAGACCAACCGCCGTCGAGCGAAACCGCACTTCGCCGGGGCCGGGCGCGGGCAGATCAACATCTACCCATTCGATGACTTCGGGACCGCCGACTGTCGTAAACCGTGCAACACGCGCCATAACCTCACTCCTACCAGATTTTCCCGCCGACCCATTCGCCTGCTGCCGCAAGGAAAGGGTGGATTGTCCATCGTTCCCAAACACCCGCATCAAAATAAGGGTCCGACCTCAGCACCGCCTCGGCCGCCGCCGCATCGGCCACGTCGAGCACAAACAGCGATCCGATGTTGGTGCCGTCGGCATCCTTCAACGGCCCGGCGACCGCGACCTTGTCGATGATCCGTTCGAGATGCGCGAAATGATCGCCGCGCACTGTGTTGCGGATCGGCGCGCTGTCCGCCACGTCCCATGCCATCACGGCGAAGTGGCTCATTGACCTGCCTCAGCCGCGGCCCCGACATCGTCATTGATCCTGGCCGCCTCAATCAGCAGCACCTGGCAATCGGCGATATTCGCCCGCAGTTTTTTGACCTCGGCATATTCGGGCGACCTCCAGAACGCTTCGGCTGCGGCGAGGTCGGGCCATTCCGAAATGACCATTGATGCCCCGTTGAAATCGATGCCCCCGAATTCCCCCTCCAGCACTTTCGCGCCGGGGCTACGCAGCACATATTTCCCGCCGAACTTGCCGACGAGCCTGCCCGCCGCCGCGCCATATCCGCTGATAAACGCCGCGCGGTCGGCGATTTTGGCAGTGACAATCATATAGGCCGACATAACGGACCCCCGTTCGTGTTGCACTTGGGTAACAGGCTGGCCCGCTGATTGCACAGGCTGTAAAATTTGTCTGGACAACTTATCAGAAAAATGGAAGCGTTGAGCTAATATAAATGTGACCTTTGGGGGGACACCGGATGAAAATGTCGATCAAAGCCTGCTTGCTAGCCGTAACGGCGCTGGTTCCCGCC
>JANNCK010000365.1:0-3068 GCA_031386545.1 Sphingomonadales bacterium | reverse complement strand
CCGTTCGGACTGGCAGGCGGGGCACCCGCCGCACGCGGCATCAACCGGGTCGAGCGCGCCACGGGCATCGTCGAAATACTCGGCGCGACGGCGAGCGTCGCTATGGCCCCCGGCGATGTCTTTGTGATCGAAACGCCCGGTGGCGGCGGCTTCGGGAAGCCCGCCTGATGCTGGTTCTCGCGGGCATCGCTGTGATCGTCGCTGGTTTCCTGCTCCGTTTCAACCCGCTGCTCGTCGTCGCGGCATCGGCGCTCGTTACGGGTCTGGCGGCAGGCCTCGACCCGCTCGCCATCGTCGCTGCGTTCGGCAAGGCGTTCAACGACAGCCGCTATGTGACCGTCATCTATATCGTCCTGCCGGTGATCGGGCTGCTCGAACGCCACGGCCTGCAACAGCGTGCGCGCGACCTCATCGGGAAATTGCGCGGGGCGACCGTCGGGCGGTTGCTGCTCGCGTATCTCGTGTTCCGCCAGCTGACCTCGGCGCTCGGGCTGACCTCGATTGCCGGCCATGCCCAGACTGTCCGCCCGCTGGTCGCGCCGATGGCCGAAGCAGCAGCCGACCAGCAGAACCCCGACCGTGACAAGGACGACGACGCCGTCCCCGCTATGGCCGCCGCAACCGACAATATCGGGCTGTTCTTTGGCGAGGACATCTTCATCGCCATTGGCTCGATCCTGCTGATGAAGGGGGTGCTGGAGGGATACGGCATCATCGTCGAACCCTTGCAGCTCTCGGTCTGGGCGATCCCGACCGCGATTGCCGCGCTGCTCATCCACGGGACGCGGCTAGTCCTGTTCGACCGGCGCATTGCCAAAGCGGTCCGGCGATGATCGGCCTGAACTTCATCTATACTGCCGCCGGGCTGACCTTCCTCGTCTTCGCGGTGCTCAGCGCACGCGATGCGACCAACCCGAAACGCTGGGGCAATGCCGCCTTCTACGGCTTGATCGCAACGAGTTTTCTGCTTGGCGACCGGCTCGGCAATCTGGGTAACGGGCTGCTGGTGCTCGGTCTCGTCGCGATTGCGGGCAGCGGCGCAATGGGCAAGGGCACTGGTGCCACCACGACCGCGGAGGAGCGCACGACCGAGGCGACCCGACGCGGCAACCGGCTGTTCCTGCCCGCGCTCATCATCCCCGCGGTCGCGCTGGCCGGGACGTTCCTGTTCAAGCAAGTGCCAACGCTGATCGATCCGAAACAGACGACACTGGTTGCACTGACGCTCGGGACGCTGATCGCGCTTGCCGCCAACCAGCTCTGGCTCCGCCCGCGCCCCGCCGTACCGTTCCACGAGGGCCGCCGCTTGATGGACGCTGTCGGCTGGGCCGCGATCCTGCCGCAGATGCTGGCGTCGCTCGGCGCGGTCTTTGCGCTCGCGGGCGTCGGCACCGTCGTCGGTGGCCTCGCCGAAAATGCGATTCCGGCGGGCAGCATTCTCGGCGCTGTCATCGCTTACGGCCTCGGCATGGCATTGTTCACGATGATCATGGGTAATGCCTTCGCCGCTTTTCCCGTCATGGCAGGCGCGGTTGGCATTCCGTTGCTGATGCGCACTTACGGCGGCGATCCGGCGATTGTCGCGGCCATCGGGATGCTGGCCGGTTTCTGCGGCACGCTGATGACGCCGATGGCGGCGAACTTCAATCTGGTCCCCGCCGCGCTTCTTGAACTCAAGGACAAGAACGCGGTTATCAAGGCGCAGGTCGCGACGGCGCTGCCCTTGCTCGCCGTCAACATTGCGCTGCTCTATTTTCTGGCGTTCCGGTGACAGCTTTGACGCCCGAACTGGCCAGCCGGTTCGCCACGATCACGCTCGGGCATCTCGGCCAGCACTGGCCCTACAAGCCCGATCATGTCCTGACCGGCCCCGACGACATCCGCGCCCCGGCCGAGGTGCACCCGATTTTCCACGGCAGTTTCGACTGGCACAGCTGTGTTCATGGCTGGTGGCAGATCATGACGCTGCTGCGCCGCTTCCCTGACCTCGCCGAGGCCCCCGCGATCCGCGCCCGCGCCGACGCGATGCTGGTGCCCGACAAGGTCGCGGGCGAAGTTGCCTATCTCTCGCGGCCATCGAGCGGCGGTTTTTCGCGCCCCTATGGCTGGGCGTGGGCGCTCGCGCTCCACGGCGAACTCGCCCGCCATGATACCAGTTGGGCGGCGGCGGTCGAACCACTGGCGCGGGTCATCGCGGCGGGGTTTCGGACTTACCTCCCCAAACTCACCTACCCGATCCGCGTCGGCACGCACTTCAACAGCAGTTTCGCACTGGTCCTCGCCCGCGATTGGGCCGACGTCCACGATCCCGCACTTGTCACCCTGATCGACGCCCACGCTCGCGACTGGTTCACCGGCGACCGCAATTGTCAGGCCTGGGAACCCGGCGGTGACGAGTTCCTGTCGTCGGCACTCTGCGAAGCCTTGCTGATGGCCCGCGTCCTGCCACCCGCCGATTTCGCCGCTTGGTTCGACGCCTTTCTGCCCCGCGCCGCCGATGAGGCACCCGCAACGCTCTTTACCCCCGCTTATGTCTCCGACCGCAGCGACGGCAAGATCGCGCATCTCGACGGGCTGAACCTGTCGCGCGCGTGGTGCTGGCGGAGCATCGCCGATGCGTTACCGCCCGCGCACCCTGCCATTGCGCCCGCGCGCGCCTCAGCCGCGCAGCACCTGTCCGCCAGCCTGCCGCACCTCGACGACGATTATATGGGCAGCCACTGGCTCGCGACCTTCGCGCTGCTCGCGCTTACCGTCTAGCCGACGCTCTGCTCGATCACCCCGAACACCGGCTGGTGTTTCGCGCCGTCCATCCAGATTCGCACGGTATCGCCTTTTTTCAGGAAGGGCGTGACCGGCGCGCCCGACTGGATCGTCTCGACCGTCCGCACTTCGGCGATGCACGAATAGCCCAAACCACCCGCGCTGATCGGCTTGCCCGGCCCGCCATCACTATCGCGGTTCGACACCGTGCCCGACCCGACGATCGTCCCCGCGCCCAGCGAACGCGTCTTCGCCAGATGCGCGATCAACGTGCCGAAATCGAAGGTCATGTCGACCCCAGCGTC
>JANNCK010000354.1:0-4220 GCA_031386545.1 Sphingomonadales bacterium | reverse complement strand
TTCAACCCGCTTGGGCGCAATAGTCTTGCGACAAATGGCCGCGTGCTGCTCTTTCTCATCCTGGGCGGCCTCGCGCTCTCGACTCTCAGTATTGTCGCGATGACGGCGTCGATGGCGGGCGTTGCGATACTCGATGTTGATAGCACCTCGATCTGGGCGATGATTTCCCAGACGCCGATGGGCGCTGCGTGGTCGGTACGAATGTGTGTGCTGGCTTTGCTCGCAATCAGTTTCGTCATAATGCGTCGCCCCACCGTTTTGGCGTCTCTCGGTGCGATCCCACTGGGGTCGCTTGCGTGGACGGGGCACGGCGCGGCGGGTGAAGGAAACGCCGGAATTATTCAGCTGATCGCAGATGTCGTGCATCTGCTCGCGGCGGGCGCGTGGCTAGGCGCAATTGTCGGGCTGGGCAGCATGATCTGGGCTAGCCGCAACACAGCGGCAACATTCGGTGCGCTCGAAAACTTCGCGTCGGTCGGCACGATCATCGTGGCGTCGGTGATTGGCAGCGGATTGGTCAACGCGTTCTACCTTGTCGGCTGGTCCAATCTCGCCACCTTGCCATTCACACTTTATGGCCAACTGCTGTTGGTCAAGATCGCGCTCGTCGGCGCGATGCTCGGTGTTGCAGCACTTAACCGCTTCAAGCTTACGCCCGCACTTGGTGCAGAAATTAGGAACGACCGGATCTATCCGGCGCGCGGGGGGTTACGTCTAAGCCTCATACTCGAATTGAGCTTGGCAGCAGCGATACTCGGCTTGGTCGCATGGCTGGGTACATTGGAACCACCAATGTCGATGTGAGCCAGCCAGCAATGATGAATGACTAGGCGACGCCCAAGGCAATCTCACTATTGGGCGTAACCGCAGTGTTGCTAGCGGGTTGCGCGACAACCAGTGGGCCAATCGTGACAAGCGAGGAACGCGCGCTGTGTGTAGAAATGGAAAAGGACATGGGCCTCCGCGCGACGCACGACCACGGCGAAATGATGGGCATGGGCCGCAATTCGATGAATATGCGCCATGACCGCTGCAGACAAATTCTAAATCTGGCAGGCTAAAACATAGGTGGCGGGTCGAGTGTTCCGTCACCTGTCGATCGTTTGAACACAGGACTCTAATGGTGGACGATAGCATTGTGACCGAGGATAACAGCAAGAGCGATGTCACGACCAAAGACGTTGTCTGCGGCATGACGGTCGATCCAGCGACGACGACGCATCACGCTTCGCACGAAGGACAAGATTATCATTTCTGTTCGGCAGGATGTCGGACAAAATTTGTTGCCAATCCGGCACAATATCTGACGAAAACGCCACTTGCCGCGCTCCAGGCTGTACCAGATGCAATCTGGACCTGCCCGATGCACGCGCAAATCCGTCAGCCGGGTCCGGGAGTTTGCCCGATCTGCGGGATGGCGCTCGAACCCGAAGCACCATCACTCGACGATGCCCCTAATCCAGAATTGATCGACTTCACGCGACGCTGGTGGGTGTCGGCAGTGCTGTCGGTACCGCTTCTGGTGCTAACGATGGGCACCGATCTATTTGGACTACGCCTTGTCAGCCCGACAATCTCGCCATGGCTACAGCTCGCGCTTGCTGCACCGATCGTGCTGTGGGCAGGCGCCCCATTCTTTGTGCGCGGCTGGGCGTCGCTCAAGACGCGCCACCTGAACATGTTCACACTGATCGCGATTGGGGTGGGAGCCGCATTCCTCTATAGTCTGGTCGCTACACTTGCACCGGGGCTGTTCCCGCCGACATTCAAGATGCACGGCATGGTACCTGTCTATTACGAAGCTGCCGGTGTTGTCGTCGCACTCGTCCTGCTCGGCCAGGTGCTCGAACTTCGCGCCCGCGCCGCGACCGGCAAGGCGATCCGCGCGCTGCTCAATCTTGCACCAAAAACCGCAAGACGGATCGCGGCCAACGGCACCGAGACCGACGTGCCGCTTGCCGAAGTGATCGCGGGCGACCGTCTCCGCATCCGTCCCGGGGAAGCGGTGCCCGTCGATGGCGTTGTCGTCGATGGCAAGTCCTCGGTCGATGAGTCAATGCTTACCGGCGAACCGATCCCTGTCGCAAAGGAAACAGCGAGCGCGCTAACCGGCGGCACCGTCAACGGCACCGGCAGCCTGGTTATGGAAGCTCAAGCGGTTGGCAGCGATACGATGCTCGCCCGTATCGTCAAGATGGTTGCCGAGGCGCAGCGCAGTCGCGCGCCGATTCAGGCGGTAGCAGACCGCATCTCGGGCTGGTTCGTGCCGCTGGTCGTGGCGATTGCGGTTCTTACGTTCATCGTCTGGAGCCTTGTCGGTCCCGAGCCGCGTATCGGTCATGCGCTGCTCAATGCAATCGCGGTTCTAATCATCGCGTGTCCCTGTGCGCTGGGGCTGGCGACACCGATGTCGATCATGGTCGGGACGGGCCGTGGCGCGCAGGCTGGCGTGCTCGTCAAAAGTGCCGAGGCGCTTCAAGGCTTCGAAAAAGTCGATACCTTGTTGATCGACAAGACAGGCACCTTAACCGAAGGCAAACCCAAGCTCGTCGGAATCGAGTTGGTTGGTGCGCTTGCCGAAGCTGATTTGCTGCGGCTCGTCGCTTCGGTCGAGGCCCGATCCGAACATCCTCTCGCCCATGCAATCGTGACGGCAGCCAAGGAACGCGGCCTGACGCTCACCGAACCAGAAGGTTTCGAGGTTCAGGTCGGCGCTGGCATCAGCGCCACGGTCGATGGGCGGACTGTCGTCATCGGCAACACCGCGCAAATGCAAAGCATGGACGTCGATCCGCAACCGCTCTTCGATGCGTCGGAAGCAAAACGCCGCGAAGGCGCTGGTGTTATGTTCGTCGCGGTCAATGGCGCGCTCGCCGGATTCATCGCGGTTGCCGATCCGATCCGGGCAAATGCCAAGGAATCAATATCCGCTCTGCGCAAACAGGGGCTGCGTGTCATCATGCTAACCGGCGACAACCCGACAACGGCCCAGATCGTCGCCGATGCGGTCGGGGGACTCGATGGCGTCCATGCCGAACTCAAACCCGAAGACAAGGCGCGCATCGTCCGGGAACTCAAGGCCAAGGGTGCCAAGGTTGCAATGGCAGGCGACGGTATCAATGACGCGCCAGCGCTGGCTGCTGCCGATGTCGGGCTGGCGATGGGAACAGGCACCGATGTCGCCATTGAAAGTGCGGGCATTACACTAACCAAGGGCGATCTTGCCGCCGTCGTCCGCGCGCGCACCTTGGCAAAAGCGACAATGGCCAACATCCGCCAGAACCTGTTCTTTTCGTTCCTCTTTAACGGCATTGGCGTGCCCGTGGCGGCAGGGGTGCTCTACCCCATTACGGGTCTGCTGATGTCCCCGATGTTTGCAGGCGCAGCAATGGCGCTTTCGTCGTTCACTGTCGTAGCCAATGCATTACGGTTGAACCGTGTGCAGCTGTAGCGCAGCATACGCCGCTGCCATCCTTGCAGATTGAAAGCCCCGCCTTCGGTTTGCAAATATGGCGCAGGCGGCAGCTATCGGCGTGGATTTAGGGGAGAAAGCTGTCGGACAGCGATGCCGAGCGGCTGCTTTCCACCATCGAAATCCACCGTTCGAGGATGGCAATAGCCGTTTGTCGCGGGTGCTGACTACTTTGCCCTTGCGGCGCAACGGCTATGCTTATGTGCCGCTTATATCGCTCGAATGCGTGATCGAGGCGAACAAGGAAGGCTATTATCTGGAGCTTCCAAACAAGGGGATTTTGCGGCGCGACCGTCGACCTGCTGCCATGCGCCGCAGGCGAATGGGCGTGTGGGACTTGCCCAAAAATCTTATTTGTCGGCGGGATCTCTTAGTTTTCGCTGACCAGTGCGTTTGGCTAAGTTCCGGCTTTGCTTTCGCCTCAGGACATAAGTTAGTTATGGAGCCCTAGGGTCGCCGCGCTCTCGGGGTTGTTTAATACTTCCCAGAGAGCAGCGCGCCAGCGTTGGGAACATGTGTTTCGAGGCCAAGGCGCGCCAGCATCTGATACGTGGTACAGACCGCAGCCGATACGACGGGAATGCCGATCTCGTCCTCAACCTTCTGGATCGAGGGCAGCGACGGCATCTGAACACACGCCGACAGCACCAGGGCATCGATACCGGTGAGGTCGAGCTTGCGATAATGGGCGAGCAGATTGGCAGGGTCCTGTGCCGCAACCTCGAGATTGTCCGAAATTTCCAGCGCA
>JANNCK010000345.1:0-2368 GCA_031386545.1 Sphingomonadales bacterium | reverse complement strand
GCCCGGCGGCACGGGCGCGGCCAAGTGCGGGGGTAACTACGCCGCCAGCCTGCCGGCCATGGCCGAAGCGACCGCGCAAGGCTGCGATCAGGTCGTGTTCCTCGATGCGGTCGAGCGCCGCTATGTCGAGGAACTGGGCGGCATGAATGTGTTCTTTGCGTTCGATGACGGCTCGATTGCGACACCGGCGCTGTCGGGAACGATTCTTGAGGGGATTACCCGCGACTCGCTCATGTCGCTTGCCCGCGACGAAGGGATGGTCGTGCGCGAGGAACCCTATGCCATCGAGCAATGGCGTGCCGATGCGCAAAGCGGCCACCTGCGCGAGGCATTTGCCTGTGGGACTGCTGCGGTGGTGACCAGCATCGGCGAGGTCCGCAGTGCTTCGGGTAATTTCACCATCGGCGCGGGTGGTCCCGGTCAGGTGACCGAGCGGTTGCGCGACCGGCTGACCGCGATTCAGCGCGGGACATTGCCCGATCCGCACAACTGGGTGCACCGGATCGACCATAACGCGCGCTAACCCCTTTGCAACCGCGCGCGACCTTGGCTAAGGGCCGCGTTCGCTCACGCTGGGGCGTCGCCAAGTGGTAAGGCAGCGGCTTTTGATGCCGCCATTCGTAGGTTCGAATCCTGCCGCCCCAGCCAGCAACCGTCGCCAGTCGTGCGGTTCTATAAAGTCTCGATAATCGCCGAGAAATCGCGGCCGCCCGCGCCGCTGTCGACGAATGCCTGATACAGCTCTGCGGCACGCGCGCCCATCGGGGTGACGGCACCGGCCGAGGCGGCGGCTTCGCGGGCGAGCAACAGGTCTTTCAGCATCAGCGCTGCGGCAAAGCCGCCTTCATAATTGCGGTCGGCGGGGGTTTCGGGGCCGACGCCAGGGACGGGACAATAACTCGTCATCGACCAGCTCTGGCCCGACGATACGCTGGCGATGTCGTAAAATCGCTGGAGGTCGAGACCGAGCTTGTCGGCGAGGGCGAACGCCTCGCACGTCGCAATCATCGACGCGCCGAGCAGCATGTTGTTGCAGATTTTGGCGGCTTGGCCTGCACCATTGCCACCGGCATGGATCACGGCCTTGCCCATGTCGGCCAATATGGCTTCGGCGCGCTTGAACGCCTCTGCCGATCCGCCGACCATGAAAGTGAGCGTGCCCGCATTGGCTGCCGCAATCCCGCCCGACACGGGGGCGTCGACCGCAATCAGCCCTTTGGTATCAGCCAGCGCGGCAACATCGCGCGCGGTGGCGACGTCGATGGTCGAACAATCGAGCAGCAGCGTGCCGGGCTTGGCGTGCGGGGCCAGCACGGTCTCGTAGATGTCACGGACATGCTTGCCCGCAGGCAGCATCGTCACGACCGCTTCGGCGTCCGCGACGGCTTCGGCGGCACTCGCGGCGGGCAGGCATCCGGCGGCCTTGGCGCGGTCGAGCGCGTCGGGTGACAGGTCGAACGCGCGGACGTCATGTCCCGCTTTGGCGAGGTTGGCGGCCATGCCGCCGCCCATATGGCCGAGGCCGATGAAGGCGATGGTGGTCATGTTATTTCCCTGTCCAATTGCCGGGCCGTTTCCCGACGAACGCCGCCATGCCTTCGCTCTGGTCTTCGGTCCCGAACAGGCCATGAAACAGGCGGCGCTCGAAAAGGATGCCTTGCGCCAGTGTTGTTTCGAACGCGGCGTTGATCATTTCCTTGTTCGCGATGGCGGCGAGCGGCGGCATCGCAGCGATGGCAGTTGCCGTCTTCATTGCCTCGTCGATCAGGTCAGCAGCGGGGACGACCCGCGCGACCAGACCGCTGCGCTCGGCTTCCTCCGCGCCCATCATGCGGCCGGTCAGGCACATTTCCATCGCTTTGGCCTTGCCGATGGCGCGGGTCAGGCGCTGCGATCCGCCCATGCCGGGGGTGACGGCGAGCTTGATCTCGGGCTGGCCGAACTTGGCGTTATCACCCGCGATGATGAAGTCCGCCATCATCGCGACCTCGCATCCGCCGCCAAGCGCAAAGCCGTTGACCGCGGCGATCCACGGCTTGCGGGTCGCGGTGACGCGCTCCCAGCCTGCGAAGAAATTGCTGGCATACATGGCCGCGAACGACTGGTCGGACATCTCCTTGATGTCCGCCCCCGCCGCGAACGCCTTTTCGCTGCCGGTCAGGACGAGGCAGCGTTGGCCGCGGTCGGCGTCGTAAGCTTGGAAAGCGACGGTCAGATCAGCCAGTATCTGGCTGTTTAGCGCGTTTAGCGCCTGCGGGCGGTTGAGCGTGATGAGCGTCACGGCATCACGGGTTTCGACGAGGATGGTTTCGTAGGTCATATCTCTCCTTAGCGTCATGCTGAAACAAGTTCAGGGTGACGAGTCTGG
>JANNCK010000250.1:0-1627 GCA_031386545.1 Sphingomonadales bacterium | reverse complement strand
CGCCGCCCATTCGGCCTTGAACGTCTCGCCATCGGCCTGCCAGCGCGCGATCAGGTCGGTGCGGCTCCACACTTCGCGCACCAAAGGCTCGTTGCGGGCGATAATCGCGCGCATTTCGGCCTCGATCGCCGGCAGGTCTTCCTCGGTGAAGGGGCGCTCGGCAGGCGCAAAGTCATAATAGAACCCGTCGTCGGTCGACGGCCCAAAGGTGATCTGCGTGCCCGGAAACAGGTTCTGGACCGCTTCGGCCAGCACATGCGCGAAGTCGTGGCGCGCCAGTTCCAGCGCATCGCTCTCGTCGCGCGCGGTCACCAGCGCCAGTGTCGCGTCATGTTCCAGCGGGCGGCCCAGATCGCGCAATTCGCCGTTCACCCGCGCCGCCAGCGCCGCCTTGGCCAGCCCCGGCCCGATCGCGGCGGCAATGTCGGCAGGCGTGGTCCCGCGCGCAACTTCGCGCACGGAGCCATCGGGAAGGGCGATCTTGAGCATATCAGACATAGCCGCGCCTATGCCCGCGTGGACGCCGACGGGCAAGGTGGGGCCTGCGTTCTCAGGCCGCGGCGCTTGGCCGCGCCGACACGCGCGCATGCCACGCCGCCAGATGGGGCCGTTCGCCAGTTAGTGGCCCGCCGATGAGCGAATCCATCGGCAAGCCCTTGAACTGCTCTGCCATCGACAGTCCGATGAAGGCTCCGAAATCGACCGTCGTCAGCAGCGCAATATCGGCAATGCTGTAGCGATCCCCGGCAAGATAGGGCCGCTCCGCAAGCGCCGCGTCCAGCATCGTCAGCGCCGCGTCGGCAAGCGGGCGGTTGCTCTCGCCGAATTCGGTGAACTGCTGCTTGACGACCCGCGCGGTCAGCGGATGGGTGTGTATCCAGATCTGGCGCAGCGCCGCACCCAACGTGAATTCCACCCGCCGCGTCCACATGTCGATCACGGCGGCTTCGCGCGGGGTCGTGCCGAACAGCGGCGGATCGGGGTTCAGCCCGTCGAGATAGCGGCAGATCGCGATGCTTTCGCCCAGCATCATCCCGTCGTCGAGTACGAGCACCGGCAATTGCCCCGGCGGATATTTGGCGATGAAATCAGGCGCCTTGTGATCGCCCGCCATGACCGACATCGACTGCATCGGCAGCGTCAGCCCTTTTTCGGCAAGGAATATCCGCACGCGGCGCGGGTTCGGGGCGGGGCTGGGCGCGTCATAAAGCAGCATGACGACACGCTGCGGGGCGCGGCGCGCGCGGTCAAGCCAAGATCGTGGCTTGCCATGTATGTAGCATATGCTACATCTTCTGCTGATTGATAAGGGGATCAAGGTGATGACAGCATTCCGGGCCTACCTAGCCGTAATGGCGCTGACGATCTTCCTCTATACCGCCGTCGTTATCGCCAACCACGGCGCGGGTCTGTTCCCGGTATTCTTCGGCGACATCGCGGCGATGGGCTGGCCCGGCCAGTTCAACCTCGACTTCATGTTCATGCTGACCTTGTCGGCACTGTGGGTCGCGTGGCGGCACGGGTTCAGTGCGGGCGGCCTCGCCCTCGCCTTCCTCGCGGCGATGCTCGGCGTGACGTTTTTGAGTGTGTATCTGCTGATCGTCGGTTTTCAGGTGAAGGGGGATGT
>JANNCK010000144.1:0-8547 GCA_031386545.1 Sphingomonadales bacterium | reverse complement strand
CCATCGGGCGCGCGGACAAGTCCGTGGAGATACAATGTCTTCCATGGCGCTTGGCCCATGAAATGCAAACCCTGCATCGCCATGCGGGCGTCCCAGAAGAACAGGATATCGAAGCCGGAAATGAGGATGTCGTTGGGGTAGTGTTTGGCGAGGAGATCATTCCTCCCCGGAACGGGGAGGTGGCGCGCCGAAGGCGTGACGGTGGGGTCGCTCTCCGCCTGCGAAGACGCATCCGTGGAGAGCGGCCCCTCCACCACTTCGTGGTCCCCCTCCCCGTTCCGGGGCGGATTTAGCTCCGCACCCGGCCACCCCAGCGTCCCGAACGGCCACAGCGCCGAGGAGAACCAGGTGTCGAGGACGTCCTCGTCCTGCGTCAGCGCGACACCCTCGCCGGCCAGTGCCTGCGCGCCCACTTCGTCCATCGCAACATAGTGATTGCCGTCCGCATCGAACCAAGCCGGAATCCGGTGGCCCCACCACAATTGCCGCGACACGCACCACGGCTGGATGTTCTCCAGCCACTGGAACCACGTCTTTTCCCAGCTCTGTGGCACCACCTTGATCGCGCCTGAGCGCACCGCCTCGATGGCTGGCTGGGCGAGCGTCTTCGCATCGACATACCATTGGTCAGTGAGCATCGGTTCGATGACGACGCCCGAGCGATCGCCGAACGGCTGCATAATCTTTTTGTCCTCGGCGCGGAGCATCAACCCCTCGGCGTCGATGTCGGCTATGACTGCCTTGCGCGCGACATAGCGGTCGAGGCCGCGATAGGCGTCGGGCACAAGGTTTAGCGCGTCGATGTCGGCTGCCGACACCCCTTCCCCCACCGCAATCGCTTTGGCGCGCTCGGCGACCTCGGCATAGGGCTGACCGTCGGCACGCATTGCCGCGACTTCGTCCATCAGCCGGTAGAGCGGAATGCCGTTGCGCTGTGCCACACCATAGTCGTTCTGGTCGTGCGCGCCGGTGATCTTGACCGCGCCCGAGCCGAAATCGGGATCGGGGTATTCGTCGGTGATGATCGGGATAAGCCGCCGGTGCGCCTTCGGCCCGACCGGGATTTCGCAGAGTTTGCCGACGATGGACGTGTAGCGCGCGTCGCCCGGATGCACCGCGACCGCGCCGTCGCCGAGCATCGTTTCAGGGCGCGTCGTCGCAATGGCGATATAGTCGCGCTCTTCGCTCAGCACGACCTGCCCGTCAGCGTCGCGCTCGACATAGGTGTAGGTTTCGCCGCCCGCGAGCGGGTATTTGAAGTGCCACATATGGCCGTCCATTTCGCGCGTCTCGACTTCGAGGTCGCTGATCGCGGTCTTGAGCGCCGGATCCCAGTTGACGAGGCGCTTGTCGCGGTAGAGCAAGCCTTCGTTATACAGATCGACGAACACTTTCAGCACGGCTTTCGAGAAGCCCGCGTCCATCGTGAAGCGTTCGTTCTGCCAGTCGCAGCTCGCGCCCAGCCGCCGGAGCTGGCGGGTGATCGTGCCGCCGCTTTCGGCTTTCCAGTCCCAGACTTTCTGGACGAATTCGTCGCGGGTATAGTTGGTGCGCTTGTCCTGTTGTTCGGCCATCTGGCGCTCGACAACCATCTGCGTGGCGATGCCGGCATGGTCGGTGCCCGCGACCCACAGCGCGTCCTTGCCCTGTAACCGCGCATGGCGAACGAGGATGTCCTGCAACGTCACATCAAGCGCGTGGCCGATGTGGAGGCTGCCCGTGACATTGGGCGGCGGCATCACAATGGTGAACGGCGGATCGTTCGGTCGGTCGGGACGGAAAGCATTGGTGCTTTCCCAATGCGCGTACCAGCGGGCCTCAATGGCGGCGGGGTCAAAGGTTTTGGCGAGTTCGGTCATATCGGGGTGGCTTTAGCTGGACTGCTGTTCGGGTCAAACCTGATGGCCCGAGTTCAGAGCAGCCTGTCGAGCAAGTCATCGAGCAGGTCGGACGTTACAAGTGCGGCAAGACCACCTTCCCTTTCGCCGACAAGTTTCATTTCGGCTTCTGAGTTATCAAATATCCAAGCACGATCAGCTTGCGCGAAGAACCAAGGCATCTCATCGAAAGAACGCTTACGCCGTTCCCTCACCTTATCCGGCGGGACGTCATGCCCACCCTTCGCAACACGCGCCCGAATACGCTCCATCTGGATTTCGACGCTGCGAACATAAACGTAAACGAAGCAAATCTCGAAATCGTGCGCCTTTGCTTTGTCGACCAGCCGTCGATATTTGGGCGAGGACAGTACTGTCTCCACACCAATGGTTTGATGCACCTCAATAGACGTATCGAGCCACGCTTCGATGCGCTGCACAGCGGCAAGATTGGCGGCTATAAGGTCGAGGTTTTCCGCATTTTTCAACCGAGCGGTCAACAAATCCGGATTTATGATCCAGACCGAGCCGTCCAGCCCCATCACATCGCCGCGTCCGTAGGCGGTGCTCTTGCCGCAACCATTTGGTCCGGCAACGATCCAGAAGCGCGGGCGCTCAGTTCCCTTGGATGCCAATTATTTGACGTCCAGTCCAAGCGCCTTGTTTTCAGCACGCGCCCGTCTGACGTTCGCACGAAACGAGGACAACAGGTCGGCGGTGAATGTTGCGCTGTTTGGGTCTAGCATCCGAACCCTGACCGGCTCACCATCAGGACCAATGGCGGTTCGATACCTTGGGCGACCGGGCTTCCCGATCTCGATCGGGCCTTCGACAAGTTCGATTTTCGGTTGCGTTGCCATATTGCCGAGGATGGGCGCGGTGCCTCTTTAAATCAACCCCGCTCGGAAATCCGGCGGATTTCCTGTGCGACCTGGCGTTCGACGATCTCGGGCAGCTTCGCGTCAAGCCAGTCAGCGAGCATCGGTTTGAGCATCTCGCGGACCAGCCCCTCAAGCGTGTCGCCGCCGGCGACTTCGGGCTTCACGATCATGGCGGACAGCGCGGCGAGCGACGAGCGGCTTGCCTCCGCCGTGGTCGACGAAACGAGCGCCGGTTTGGCTTCGGCAGGCACGGGGTCGGCCTTTGCTCTGGGTGCGGGCGCAGGTGCAGGCTTGGGTGCTTGTGCGACCGGCGCAGGTTCCGGCTCGACGGCGACGGGATTGGTCAGTTCGAGGATTTCATCGTCCTCGTCAGCTTCGTCAGCATAGTCGGGAGCCATTTCGGGGCGGCTGAGCGGCGACAGGCCGACCGAGCGTTTGACGCGCGGACCCGACAAGGCAGCGTCGCTGTCCTCGGCGATGATGCGCTTGATCGACGAGAGGATGTCCTCCATCGACGGTTCGGCATTTCCGTCGGCCACGCGCCTGACCCCCTTGTTATCTGGTCATTCCCCCGGCCTAATTGGCCGCAGGTCCGATCAATGACGGTGTTTGCGCCACTGTGTCAACGGTGCGGGTCGCAACCGGTGCGGGCTTGGGGTCGTTCGCCCAGTCGTTGATGCTGCGGCGGACGCGGCGGAAATTGACCTGCGGGTCATAGAGCGGCCCGCCTTCGAGGCCGAGATCGGTCACCCCCGCCTTGCCCATCGCTGCGAGCAGCGAAAAGCCCGCGACATAGGCATTGCGGCGCGCGGTGACGAGATTGGTCTGCGCGTTGAGAAATTCCTGCTCGGCGTTCAAAATGTCGAGGATCGAGCGCGTCCCGACGCTGTTTTCGGCGCGGACACCCTCCAGCGACAGCGAACTGGCGGCAACCGCTGTCTCCGACGAGGCGATCAGCTGGTTCGATGCCTGCCAGGCGGCATAGGCCGAGCGGGTCTGGGCAATGATGCTGCGTTCGGTTGCGGTCACGCCCTCGATCGATTGCGATTCGAGCGCCTGTGCCTGCCGGACCTGTGCGCCGGGTCCGCCGCCCTGAAACAGCGGGAGCGACGCCTGAAGGCCCACAGTGGTGCTGCGCGAGGTCTGGCTGACACCGGGCGCGCCCGTGCCAAGCGTTCCGAGCGAGCCGAGATAATCGGTGTAATTCCCCGAGCCGACTGCCGATAATTTGGGTAAACGCCCGGCGCGGGCGGTTTTCACATCGAAACGGGTCGCTTCGCGGCGTTGCTTGGCCGCATCAAGCCCCGGATTGCCGTCGAGCGCCACGGCAACCGCCATATCAGCCGAACCCGGCAGATTGGGCAACGGCGGTGGCGGCTCCAATGCGGTGGGTGCCGTCCCGACGAGCTGGATATAATTTTCCTTGCTCGAAATCAGTTGTGATTGGGCATTTTCGAGCTGGCCTTGAGCGAGGGCAAGACGCGATTGGGACTGGGCAACGTCGGTACGGGTCAGGTCGCCGATCTGGAACCGGTCGCGTGTCGCCTCCAGATTCACGCGCAGCACGCCAACCTGTTTCTGGTTGAGCGACACAATCGCCGAATCGCGGATGACGTTCATGTAGGCGGCGACCACTTGCGAAAATACGGTCGCTTCGGTGTCGCGCAGACCCGCCTGACCGGCCGCCACGCGGGTCTCGGCAGCGCGGGTTGCATTCTGGATCGCGCCGCCCTGATAAATCGGTATCGACAGGGTGAGCGCCGCCGAAAACTGGCGCGACGGCGAGGTAAAGCTGTTCGACGCGGTTTCGAGAAATTCATTGTACGACGATGTCGCATTCAGCCCCGGCAAGCCGCGGGCGCGGGCAATCGGGACATTTTCGTCAGTCGCACGCTGTCCGGCGCGCGCGCCGGTGATCGTCGGGTTGGTCTGGTATGCCTTGACCAGCGCCTCCCGCAAAGTCTCCGCCGACAGCGGACCGGTGGACGCAACACTGCCCGTCGCGATCAACAAGGCGGCAACAAGGCGACGACGCTGACTCATGCTGAAACAACTCTCTTAAAAAGCAGCCGGATAGGAAAGCCAGACACGGCTAGAACACGAATTCGCGGGGCCGGACAAAGCCGGGGAGCACAACCGATTCGGCATCAACGAACGCCGACAGGGCAAAGCCAGTACCGCCACGACGGCCCACCGCGAGGCGGGCAACGCCGCCCTCAAGCAGGGCTACAGTCAGTCGGCCCGTCGGCGCGAGCTGGGCAACCAGTGCCTCGGGAACAAATTCAACCGCGCCATCGATGACGATTGCATCATAAGGGGCATGGGCAGCCGCACCGGTTTCCAGCGGCCCTTCGATCACGCGAACCGACGGCACATTCGCCGTCGCCTGTGCCGCCAGCGCGGAGTCGCTCTCCACGCCGGTAACATCGGTCGACATCGACGCCGCCAGCGCAAGTGCATAGCCCGTTGCCGCGCCGACGATCAGGACTCGGCTGGTGGGTCCGATATCGGCGGCATTGAGCAACAGCGCCGTCGTCATCGGCGGATTGAGCGACCGTCCGCCGCCAAGCGGCACCATACGGTCGATGTAAGCAGCGGCGGCGCGTTCCTGCGGCACGAACGATTCACGCGGGACACGGCCCAGCGCATTGAGCAGCGGCAGATCGGTAACACCATTGGTTCGCAACTGACTCGCGACCATCGACGCGCGCATTGCGGGGAAATCAGGGGAGTGGTTTGTTTTTAAATCGGTCACGATAAGCTTCCGTGGCACAGCTGTGTTATAGTTGCAATACAGCAAATAGTCCTGTGCTTCTATCCTGCACCCGCGTTATCGCCAAGAGGCACAGTCAGTTTTCTTTCGCTACGTTAATATATCCATCGACCGGTCGGCGGAGACGGCATTGGTCTCTGCGTTATGATCGTCGTGGCCGACTGTCGCGCATGACGGTAAAGCGGACGACATGATTGCATGTCAGGAAAGCGCCATACCGAGCTGGCATTCATCAGCCCAGGAGAGCCGCATCGGATTGTCGACCGACAGCGTCTTGGGCGTGCCGTCCGGCACCGAGGCGACGTCGGCGGCGGGCGAACCGGGGAGGAGGCAGGCGGTTGCCACGCTCACCGCACCGAGCACGCCGACGCTGGCGTGGGCGCGTTTGGGGATGAAGCTCCGCACGGTAATCGCGCCGTCATGACGTGGCGGCGCGACCAGCATCATTTTGGGGACAGATTTATCGGTAACATCGCCGAGATCGACTATATCGCGTCGTCGCAGGCCGCGCAGGCCGCGCAGACCGCGATTGCCGAGAACTATGTAGGATTGCCGCTTTGACAACACGGACCATCAACGGACGCGCGGTGAACCCAATCGGCCTTGGCTGCATGTCACTCAGTTGGGCCTATGGCACCCCGCCCTCCCCCGAGGACGGCGCGAAGCTGCTCCACCGGGCGCTCGACATCGGATATAACCACCTCGACACCGCGCGCATCTATGGAGAGGGCAGGAACGAGACGCTGATCGGCAACACTTTGAAGGGGCGGCGCAGCGAGTTTTTTCTCGCCTCGAAGACCGGCATTTTTGTCGATGGCGACAAACGCCGTGTCGATTGCCGTCCTGAGATGATCCGGGGAGCCATCGAAGTGAGTCTCAAGCTGCTCCAGACCGACCATATCGACCTCTATTACCTGCACCGCCGCGATTTCGACACGCCCATCGAGGACTCAGTCGGCGAACTCGCCCGCGCGGTCGAAGCGGGCAAAATCGGCAGTATCGGGCTGTCCGAAATGTCCGCCGAAACATTGCGTAAGGCGGCGGCTGTCCATCCGATAGCAGCAATGCAGACCGAATATTCGCCGCAGACGCGCAATCCGGAAATTGCGGTGCTCGATGCGTGCCGCGCACTCGGCACGACATTTGTTGCTTTCTCGCCGGTCGGGCGCGGGTCGTTGCCAGGCACGTTGCGCGATCCGGCAGCATTGCCCGACGGCGATTTGCGCAAGAACTGGCCACGGTTCACGGGCGAAAACTGGGCGAAGAATCTTGAGCTGATCGATGCCTTCGGTGCGCTGGCCCGCAAGACAGGGGTTAGCGCAGCGCAACTCGCCCTCGGCTGGGCACTCGCGCAGAGCGATCACATCGTCACCATTCCGGGGACAGCGAACATCGCCCACCTTGAAGAGAATATCGCCCGTGCCGATTGGCGGCCCGACGATCACATCATCGCAAAGGTCGATGCCCTGCTGAACCAGCATACGGTTGCCGGACCGCGCTATCCAACCGGCCAGCAACGTGCCATCGATACCGAAGAGTTCGCTTAACCTCGCATTTAAGCCGGGAGCAGGATGATGAAGCTTTTTTGCGGACTGATCGGCCTTATCCTCGCGGTAACACCTGTGCTCGCGCAAGACCCGATCACGGTGTTTGTCGCCAAGCGCATTATCACAATTGATCCCGGCCAACCCGATGCACAGGCCGTCGCGGTACGCGGCGAACGGATTGTCGCGGTTGGCACTCTGAAATCGCTTGGTCCGTGGCTTAACGCGCATCCCCACATGATTGATCGTCGTTTTGCCAATAAAGTGATCCTCCCCGGTCTGATCGACCCGCACCAGCATGTCATCCTTGCAGCGGTGGTGGCGTCGCTTCCCAAACTCTCTTATTTTGAAATGCCCAACCTCGATGGCAGCATCAGCCCGGTGGTGCGGTCAAAACAGGCCGCGCTGGATCGCCTGACCGCCTATGTCGCAGCAGCCAAGGCCAAGCGCGAACCAAGCCTGCTGGCATGGGGCTATGATCCGGTTGCGCTTGGATCGCATCTGACACGCGCCGATATTGACAGTATCACAGCGGATTACCCGGTGATGGTGTGGGATTCCTCGCTCCACAATGCCTATGCCAATTCAGCGATGCTGACCTCGCTCGGGCTAACCGCGGCCACCGCCAAGGCTGTGCCCGAAGGGATATTACTCGACAGCGCGGGCGAACTCAGCGGGGTGTTTCTGGGCAACAATGCTGCGGCGTTTGTCCTCCGCCCCGCGCTCGCACGCCTGCTCTCCCCCGCTGCCTTGGCACCGATCCTGAGTGGCGGGGCCGCACTCTATCACCGTGGTGGTGTGACGACGATCGGCGAGCTTGGTTATGGCAGCGTCAGCGTTGCGCTCGAAACCTCGATCCTGCCGCGTTTCTATAATGACGAGCGGACGCCGGTACGCGCGGTTGCGGTCGCGTTTGAACCTGTGGTCGGCCCCGCATTCAAGGACAAGGCCGTCGAAACGGTGCTTGGCTGGCAAGCGGGCGGCACCAGCCGGTTCCGCGTCAACGGCGTCAAATTAATGTCCGACGATGCTTTCCTGACTCTCGGGATGCGAGCGGGGGAACCCGGCTATGTCGACGGTCATCAAGGGCTGTGGCTGACCCCGCCGGACCAGATGTACGCGCGGATCAAGCCGTGGTGGGACGCCGGATTTGCCGTCCATGTCCATAGCAATGGCCGCGAGTCCCAAGATGTGGTGATCGCGGCGCTGCGCCGGTTACAGGCCGAAAAGCCGCGTTTCGATCACCGCTTCACCTTTGAACATCTCGGGATGGCGAACAGCACCCAGATTGCGGCAATCGCCGCCCTTGGCGCGCAAGCCAGCGTCAATCCCTGGTATATCTGGCAACGCGGCGAATTTAACGAGGCCCAGCTTGGCGAGGATCGTGCCCATCTGGCATCGCGCCTTGCCTCACTTGCTGCGGCGGGCGTGCGCACCGCACTCCATACCGACACGCCGGTCGCGCCACCGAC
>JANNCK010000234.1:0-3082 GCA_031386545.1 Sphingomonadales bacterium | reverse complement strand
GTCGCCTGACCCCGAAACGTGCCCAAGCCCTTGAGCGCATCGGTGAGCGACAGGGACTGATCCGCGAACTGGCGATGATCGCCGATGTCTCCGACGCAGTCATCCGTGGCCTTGTGAAAGCAGGCCTGATCGAAGCCGTCGAGGTCACGATTGACGATCCCTACCCCCTGCCTGCCGCCGACTTTGCCCCGCCCGCGCTGTCCGCAGTGCAAACCGCTGCCGCCGAGGCGCTGGTCGCCGATGTTCAGGCTCGCGCCTTCGCCCCGACCCTGCTCGACGGGGTCACCGGCTCGGGCAAGACCGAAGTCTATTTCGAAGCCATCGCCGAGGCGCTGCGCCAAGACCGCCAAAGCCTTGTCCTCCTCCCCGAAATCGCGCTGACCGAGCCGTTCCTACGCCGCTTCGAAGCGCGGTTCGGGCATCAGCCGGTCGCGTGGCATTCGGGCCTGCGCCAGTCGCAGCGCCGCCGTGCGTGGCGTGCCATCGGCAGCGGCGAGGCCAAGGTCACCGTCGGTGCGCGCTCGGCGCTGTTCCTGCCCTATCGCGACCTTGCGCTGATCGTCATCGACGAGGCGCACGAGACGAGCTTCAAGCAGGAGGACGGCGTCCACTATCACGCCCGCGACGTGGCGGTGATGCGGGCGCGGTTCGAGGGCTGCCCGGTCATCCTCGCCAGCGCCACGCCCGCCATCGAGACACGGCAACAGGTCGCACTGGGTAATTACAAGGAGCTGAAACTCCCCGGTCGCTACGGCGTCGCACAAATGCCGAGCATCGCCGCTATCGACCTGACGCAGGACAAACCGCCGCATGGGCGCTGGCTCGCGCCGACCTTGGTCACCGCCATCGAAGAGGTGATGGAGCGCAAGGAACAGGCGCTGCTGTTCCTCAACCGGCGCGGCTATGCCCCGCTGACCTTGTGCCGCCACTGCGGGCACCAGTTCCAATGCCCCAACTGCACCGCGTGGATGGTCGAGCACCGCCTGCTCGCACGACTGCAATGCCACCATTGCGGGCACACCATGTCCCCGCCCAAGAAATGCCCCGAATGCGGCGAGGAGGACTCGCTCGTTGCTTGCGGCCCCGGCGTCGAACGCATCGCCGATGAGGTCGCCGAGCTGTTCCCCGACGCGCGACGCGCAATCGTGACCAGCGATACGCTGTGGTCACCCGCCAAGGCCGCAGAGTTCGTCGGCAAGATGGAAGCGGGCGAAATCGACATCGTCATCGGCACGCAATTGGTGACCAAGGGCTATCACTTCCCCAATCTCACGCTCGTCGGGGTCATCGACGCCGATCTCGGCCTGCAAGGCGGCGATTTACGCGCTGCAGAACGCAGTTTTCAGCAGATCGCGCAAGTCGCGGGCCGCGCAGGGCGGGGCAGCAAACCGGGCCGCGTCTTCGTCCAGACCCATGAACCCGGCGCGCCAGTGATCGAGGCACTGGTCTCGGGCGATGCCGATGCTTTCTACGCCGCCGAAACCGAAAGCCGCCGTGACGCGGGCGCGCCACCGTTCGGACGGCTCGCCGCGATCATCGTCAGTTCAGAAAACCAGCGCGAAGCGGCTGACACCGCGGCACGCATCGCCAAAGCCGCGCCAACCGTCGAGGGCATGGAAGTCTTCGGCCCCGCCCCCGCCCCGCTGGCGATGCTGCGCGGCCGCCACCGCGTCCGCCTCCTCATCCACGCCCGCCGCGCGCTCGACGTTCAGGATGTGATCCGAAAGTGGCTGGGAAGTCTGGAGTGGGGGCGCGGGGTGCGGGTGGCGGTGGACGTCGACCCTTACTCGTTCGTCTAGCGAACCTTCCAATACACCGTCATGCTGAACTTGTTTCAGCATCCACCCCGCCGCCGGAACGGCCATTCGGGTGGAAGAGTGGACCCCGAAACAAGTTCAGGGTGACGATCACATGGGAAGTCGTCATTCAACCTTCGATGATTCGATTTCTTGCACCTTTCGCGCTCCTCCTTGCCCTCCCCGCTTCGGCGCAGCAGAACGCCGATGTCGATGCCGCTGCGC
This sequence comes from Sphingomonadales bacterium, assembly GCA_031386545.1. Taxonomy (GTDB): domain Bacteria; phylum Pseudomonadota; class Alphaproteobacteria; order Sphingomonadales; family Sphingomonadaceae; genus Sphingomonas_O. Next base: position 1,061 of record JANNCK010000234.1, on the reverse strand, counting down.
GCAGTGTCGTCCGCATCGTGGTCACCGATAACGCGAGCGAAGGCGACCTGGGCATGGGATCGGGCGTTGCGGTCACCCCGACGCGGATCGTCACCAATGCCCATGTCGTCGAGCGCGCCGTCGAGAGCGGCGGGTTCGTCGGCGTCGTCCCCAGCGAAGGGCGCAAACGCTACGAGGGCAAAGTCGTCGCCTATGCGCCCGACCTCGACTTGGCCGTCATCGCGATTACCAACGGACGGATCGAACCGGCGACGCTGTATGGCGGGCCGGTTGCCGACGGTGCAGCAGTCGCGGCGTTGGGCTATCCTTACGGGGTCGATCGCGCGATGGCGTCAGGCCTCGACGAACTCATCCGCCCGCAATCGCCGGTCAAATCGCTCGGCAACATCGGCGGGCGGCGGGCCAATGAGCGTTATGACACGGTGCTGCACGATGCCAATATCGGGCGCGGCAACTCGGGCGGGCCGCTCGTCGATGCCTGTGGGCGGGTGATCGGGATTAATTCGTTCCTGTCGATCAGCGAGGGCATCGATTCGCCTTTCGCTTTCGCCCTTTCCGTTCGCGAACTCGCACGCTTTCTCGCCAAGGCGAAGGTCACACCGACCATCGTTACCGCGCCGTGCCTGAGCGAAGGCGATATTTCGGCGCGCGATGGCGCGCTGTCGCAGGCCGAAGCCGAGACACAAGCGCAAACCGCGCGTCGCGCCGCTGTCGAGCAAGCGCGCGCAGCCGCGGAAAAGCTGAAAATCCGCGATGACATTTCGGGCGAGCGCGACAATGGCATGGCGATGGCCGCCGGATTGCTCGTGCTCGGTGCGCTGGCTGGCGTGGGCGCGCTGGTCCTGCTCGGCGACCGTCGCCGCAAGGACAAACGGTTCGCATGGGGGACGCTGGCGGTCGGTGTGGTGCTGATCCTCGGCGCTATCGTCGTGTTCCTTGCACGGCCGAAAATGTCCGAAGTCGATGATCGCTATGCCAAGCTCCATCCGGCCAAACCGGCGCTGATCCTCGGCGCAGATGATGGCGCAGGGGCCAAAGTTTGCACCATCGATACCGCGCGC
>JANNCK010000214.1:0-13490 GCA_031386545.1 Sphingomonadales bacterium | reverse complement strand
GAAAGCTGATCAAGGCAGATTTACGACTCACGATAGCCCACGAACTTTCTCATCTTGTCGATAACTTCAACTACGCAAACGGCATTGGTCGCAGTGATCCAGTTGTCTTAATTGGGAATAAGTATTTTAATCCCCCAGATGAGATCCAAAATCAGGCAGGTTTTGATTTTGATGGTCGAGCTGTTCGTGATCAGAATAGAATTGCGCGCGAATTAGGGCTGCCTGAACAAGTCCGTGCCAGTTATCAGGGGGGAGCCTATCGCGAGTTCCAACCCGGACACGTTCCAAACCGTGACTACACCGATGGCAACACAGTTCGGACGGTGCGTTACGGCCAGAATCAGGCGGAAGATGCCGGCGAGGGCGACAATATCGACCATTCGCTACGAACCGTGTCATCGCCGGGTGGGCTGACGGACCTGATTTTCGGGTTTGGCGGCAACGACAAAATCTTTGCCGGGGGTGGCCGCGATTATATTTATGGTGGTCTGGGCAGCGACCTGATCCACGGCGGCTATCGCGATGGAACCGATGCGGCCTTTGCCAGCGACGGCGTCGATACGGCAGGCTTTATCGACAACGAATCGACCGGTGCCTCGATCAAGATCGATATTGGCGGCACGCCGCCGCAGACACCCCAAGGTGCGGCATGGGCAACTGGCGTAGACCTAAGCCGCGCAATTTTCGTGACCTATTTTGGCGAAAGCACCGATGTCGATGCACTGATCTCTATCGAACACGTAAATGGCACGCCGTTCGACGACATTGTGGACATTGACGCGCTCGACCCGATGCGCCTTGCCGACCAGCACACGGGGCAAGGGGGCGTCGGCTTGATCGACTTGGGCGGGCAAACCGGCAACGGCCCTTTCAGCGGCGACAAGGTAGACCTTTCCGGAATGAGTGAAGCCATTCGCGCCATCATCGGCATGGATTCGCAAGGCACCGCAAGCTCCAATTCGAACATTGGCCTCGCGACAAAGGCAAATCCCGGACTGGAACTTGCGATTGCGGGCGCAGAATGGATCATCGGCACACGTTACAATGACAGGATCGAAGTTTTTGCAAACGGCCTGACCATCGAGTCCGGCTTAGGTCGGGACCGAGTGATCATCGCCGGAAACGAGAATTACGTTTTGACCGAGGATGGCGTCGATACAGTCACGATTTCGGGCAACGAGAATTTGCTTCTCACGGGCACCGGAGCTGACATCATTGATATCTCAGGTGCGTTGAACAAGGTATTCGGGGGAGCCGGAAAGGACGAGATCACGATCTCGGGCACGCTCAACGAGATCGATGCCGGTGACGGTGACGACATCATAACGCTCGACGACATCGCCGATGAAGGATTTACCTTCGGCAACTACATTTTCGGCGGTGCGGGCAAAGACACGATCATCGTCAAGGCCGACACCGCTCGTGCCGACATTTTTGGCGGGTTGGGGGACGACATCTATGATGCGACGCTTTCTGCGCGGGCTGGTAATCCGCTGAGTACGATCATCATCAATTACAGCCGTGGCGACGGTAGCGATCTGGTGAAGACCAGCTTCGGTTTCGAGGTCGGATCGCTCACCTATGCCAACAAAGACGCGCTGACGTCGGGCGGCTATGATTCGACCGGCATCAACACGATCCGGTTTCTCGATATCCTGCCGTCACAGGTCAAATTCGTCTGGAACGCCATCCTGCTCGATTCGGTCGGCGGCAATGGCGAGGGCGCTTATCTTTACCACGGCATCCTGAAGCTGATCGATGCAGCGTCGGGTAATGTCCTGTTCGACTTTGGCGACACCGTTGGTGAAACCTTCGGGCAGAACGTCTTCCAAGACCCTCAAACCTATCAGTTCATCTCGCTCCCCTATGTCCAGTTCGCTGACGGGTCGTCAATTTATTCTGGCGAAACGCCGATCCCGATCATCGCCTAAAGCGCTCACTCTTGGCGATGGCTGACGACCGCCGATAGCACAGGCGGATTGCACCATGCAGCCTGTCCCCGCATAGCAAAGACATGCACACCACCCCCGCTCCCCACCGCTGGCCCGACCGGGTCCGGCTGCCCTTTGCGGTCGATCCTGCCGGGGCCCTCTCCGACCTCGCAACCTTTGCCGCCACCGACTGGACCAAGCATTTCGTCCCGCAGAATTACGAGGGCGACTGGGCGGTGTTGCCGTTGCGGGCGAAGCGGGGGGCGACGCACCCGATTGCGATGATCTATTCTGACCCGGTCGCGGTCGATTATGTCGATACCCCCTATCTCGACCACGCACCGCACCTGCGCGCCATCCTTGCGCGGTTCGAATGTACGGTGCTGTCGGCGCGGCTGATGCGGCTGACCCCGGGATCGACAATCAAGGAGCATAGCGACCTCGACCTCGACGCGGTGCTGGGCCGCGCGCGTATCCATGTGCCGGTCACGACCAACGATAATGTCGTGTTCCTGTTGAACCAGGTCGCGGTCGATATGGCCCCCGGCAGCGTCTGGTACCTGCGCCTCGCCGATCCCCACAGCGTCCATAATGGCGGCGCGACCGACCGCGTTCACCTTGTTATCGATGTGCTGGTCAACGACTGGCTGACCGGTGCGCTCGATAGCGGGGCGGCAGTTCCGGCCTGATCGGCGGACCGGCAAAGGGCACCGTCTGCACCCGCGCGTTTACACTCAGCCGCCAATTGAGTAGCGCCGAACAAAATCGGTCAGGGAAAAACTCATGAATTTGGTGCGCGGCGCGTGGAAGCTGCTGGTGGGGATCAAGGACGGGCTTGTCCTGCTGTTTATGTTGTTGTTTTTCGGGCTGTTGGCCGCGGCGCTGTCGTCACGTCCGGCGTCCAAGGCAATCGGGACCGGTGCGCTGGTTCTGGAGCTTAAAGGCAGCATCGTCGAACAACCGGCAAGCCTGAGCCCGGCACAGGCCCTGACCGGTGGCAGTCAGGCCAAGCAATTCCGGCTGCGCGACATCGTTGCCGCGCTCGATGCCGCCGCGACCGATGACCGGGTTAAAACGGTCGTCCTCGATCTCGACGGTTTTATGGGGGGCGGGCAAGTCGCGCTGGGCGATGTGGCAGCCGCACTCGATAAGGTAAAAGCGAAAAAGCCCGTCCTCGCCTTTGCGACCGGCTATGGTGACGACGCCTATCAACTGGCGGCGCACGCGTCCGAAATCTGGCTCGATCCGATGGGGCTGGCGCTGTTTCAGGGACCGGGCGGGTCGCGGCTTTACTATAAAGGGCTGCTCGAAAAGGTCGGCGCCAACGTCCATGTCTACAAGGTCGGCAAGTTCAAATCGGCGGTCGAGCCCTATATCCTCGACCGGGCCTCGCCCGAAGCAAAGGAGAATGCGACTGCGCTCTATGCCTCGCTGTGGCAGGGCTGGCAGGCCGAGGTCGGCAAGGCCCGACCCAAGGCACAGCTGGCAGCGTTCATTGCCGATCCGGCAGGGGCCGTGGCGGCAAGCGGCGATCCAGCGGCAGCCGCGCTGAAGGCCGGCGTCGTCGACAAGCTCGCCGACCGTGCCGCCTTTAACAAGCGGGTTGCCGTGCTGGCAGGGGCGGGACGCAAGGATCAGGCGTACGCGCGGATCGAACTGAAACCCTATATCGCCGCCAAGGGCCGCAAAGCTGGCGACAAAGCCATCGGCGTTGTGACCGTCGCGGGGGTTATCACCGACGGCGAAGCCGAAGCCGGCACCGCGGGCGGCGAGACCATCGGCAAGATCATCGACAAAGCGGTCGCGTCCAACAAATACAAGGCGCTGGTCCTGCGCGTTGACTCACCGGGCGGGTCGGCGCTCGCCTCCGAACGCATCCGGGCGGCGCTCGTTGCTGCACGCGCCAAGGGGATGCCGGTCGTGGTTTCGATGGGCAATGTCGCCGCATCGGGCGGCTATTGGGTGTCGATGGCGGCGGACAAAGTGTTTGCCGAACCGGAGACAATCACCGGATCAATCGGCATTTTCGGCATCATTCCGACATTCGAGAACAGCCTGAAGAAAATCGGCGTGACCACCGACGGTGTTAAAACCACGCCGTTGTCGGGGCAGCCCGATGTCTTTGGCGGCACCAACGCCGCGTTTGACTCGGTCGTCCAGACCACTGTCGAATCAGGGTATAAGCGGTTCATCACCCTCGTCAGTAGCGCGCGCAAGCTGTCGCCTGAACGGGTTGACGAGATCGCGCAGGGGCGGGTCTGGGACGGCGGGACCGCCCGCCAGCTCGGGCTGGTCGATGCGTTCGGCGGGATCGACGACGCGATTGCGGAAGCAGCGCGGCGGGCCAAGCTCGACACTGCGCAACCCCATGCGGTGTGGCTGGACAAGGCACCCGGCTGGCGCGAGGCGCTGGCGGGGATGTTCGGGTCTGACGACGATGAAGCAACCGGGGCCAACGACCTGCTGTCGACGCTGGCACGCCAGCGGCTGGCGACCTTGGCCGGCGTGGTCGAGGATGCGCGCCTGATGACCACATCGTCGGCAATTCAGGCACGCTGTCTTGAGTGTCCAGTAACCACCGTTGCGCCACAACCTGCTACTATTCTTCAACTCTTGACCAAATGGATGGGCGCATGATCGACCTACGCCCGGCAACGACCGACGACGCGCAGGCGTTACTTGGCATTTATGGCCCCTATGTCGTCACCAATGCCGTCTCGTTCGAAAGCATGCCGCCAAGCGCAAAGGAAATGCGGGCGCGGATCACGGAGGCGGCTGACATCCACCCGTGGATCGTCGCCTTTGACGACGAAAGTGGACTGGTACTCGGCTATGCCTTTGCAAAACCGACACAACCTGGCCCCGGCTACCGGTTCTCGGTCGAGACCGCCTGTTATGTGGCAGGCGAGCTGGAGGGACAGGGCATCCGCCGCACGCTCTATAGCGCACTAATCGCGACGCTCACGGCGATGAACTATACGCAAGCGATCTCGCAGCTGACGATGCCGCAGGACAAGGCGATCCTGTTGCACGAGGCCATGGGGTTCCGCCGCGCGGGGGTTTACCGCGAAGTCTGTTTCAAAAACGGCCAGTGGATCGACATTGGCGTGTGGCAGCGCGAGCTGAGCCAGCCGGGCACACCCCCCGACGAGCCCGTGGCGTTTTCGGCTGCGGGGATCGTGCGGAGCTAGAACCAGGAGGGCAGAATGCGGCGACGGGCAGCTTTGATCGTGGCGATGCTGGCGGCAACGCCAGCCGACGCGCAGGACATGGCTGTCAAACCGCCGAGTGCGATGACCGCCGCGGTACAGGTGCGCGCCGCTGCGGCCCTGCCCCCCGACGACGGCGAGGATGCCCACGCTGCACGCGTCGGATTCGTCGCCACACGCGCCGATCCGGTCATCAAGGCACCCGATGGACGCATCGTGTGGCGGCTCGACGCCTATGACTGGATGGCGGGCAAAGCGCCGCCGAGTGTGAACCCGAGCCTGTGGCGGCATCAGAAATTGCTGCGCGCGCATGGCCTGTTCCGTGTTGCCGAGGACGTGTGGCAGGTACGCGGCTTCGACGTCGCCAACATGACCGTGGTGCGCGGCAACACGGGCTGGATCGTCATCGACCCGCTGACTGTGCAGGAAACCGCCAGTGCGGCAATGGCCCTTGTCAACGAAAAGCTGGGCACGCGGCCGGTCAGCGCCGTCGTTTATACCCATAGCCATGGTGACCATTTCGGCGGGGTGCGCGGCGCGGTGACCGGGGATGCCAAGCCGCAGATACTGGCTCCTGCAGGTTTCATCGAAGAGGCTGTGTCCGAAAACGTCATTGCCGGCAATGCGATGGGGCGGCGCGCGGGATACCAGTTCGGGCGCGGATTGGTGCCCGGACCGCAGGGACTGGTCGGCTCAGGGATTGGGGCGGCCATCCCGGCGGGCACGATCACGCTGATCGCACCAACCGACCTCATCCGGGCGACCGGCGAAAAGCGGACCATCGACGGGGTGGCGTTCGAATTCCAGATGGTGCCCGAAAGCGAGGCTCCCGCCGAACTGAACCTGTTCCTCCCGGCGACACGGACCCTGTTGCTGGCAGAGACCGCGACCTGCTCGCTTCACAATATCCAGACACCGCGTGGCGCGCTAGTGCGTAACGCCCTGAAATGGGCAGGCTATCTGACCGAAGCAATCGACCTATACGGCGCGCGCACCGACACGCTGATCGCTAGCCATTGCTGGCCACGCTTCGGTCGTGCCCGGATCGGGGAATTCCTCTCGCTCCAGCGCGACAACTACAAATATCTCCACGACCAGAGCGTGCGCCTGATGAACGATGGCGCAACCGCACCAGAAATCGCCGAAACGCTAACACAGCCCGCTGTGCTCGCCGGTCAATGGGCGAACCGTGGCTATTACGGCACCTACCGGCACAATGCGAAGGCCGTCTATCACCGCTATCTCGGCTGGTACGATGGCGTACCCGCGCGGCTCGATGCGCTGCCGCCTGCCGAAGCAGGAAAGCGCTATGTCGCGCTCGCGGGTGGGGCCGACAAGCTGATCGCCGCAGCACGCAACGCGATAGACATCGGCGACTATCGTTGGGCAGCCCAGTTGCTCGACCATCTCGTCTTTGCCGATTCCACCAATGCGACAGGCCGCGCGCTGCTCGCCGACAGCTACGAACAACTCGGCTATCAGGCCGAAAGCGCGATCTGGCGCAATATCTACCTCGTCGGTGCGCGCGAGCTGCGTGGGGGCGTCGCACCGAGCGCAACCACGATCTCTGCCGATGTGATTGCGGCCACGCCGACGCAGATGTTCCTCGACCTGCTTGCGACGCGCGTCGTCCCCGAACGTCTCGGCACCCGGCGCATGACCCTTGCGCTTGCCGACGACCGAGGCGAAGTGTCCCGGATTGGCATCGCCAATGGCGTCGTTGTCGGTGAGGCAGGCAAGTCAGCAGTCCGTCCCGACGCGACGATCACCGCACCGCGCCGCCTCATCCTCGCGCTGTTCCTGCTGAAATTGCCGCTGGTGAATCTAGAAAAGGCGGGGCTAAAGGTTGAGGGCGACCGCGCGGCTGTCGAAGCATTGCAGGCGGCAATCGAGACGCCGCCCACCGATTTTCCCATTGTGACGCCGTAGCAAAGCTACATCTCGCCTTTCGCTGGCGCGCGACCGCTTCGACATCGCACGGCGCGCTGCCACCGCTGGTGCAGCGAGCCATGGCGATGACGAGGGGGCCGACGACAGCGAGGATTAGGATGAAGCGACGTCTACGGTGGCTTTAGACGCGACTTAGCTCGCGATGTAATCCCGCAGCGCCGCGGCTTCGCTTTCAATCATGTCGATGCGGTATTTGACGAGATCGCCAATCGAGACAAAGCCGACCATGATACCGCCCTCGACCACGGGCAGATGGCGGATGCGGCGGCGGCTCATCATGGAGAGCGCCGCCATAACCGGCGCGTCGGTCTCGACGGTCAGCGCCGGGGCCGTCATCACGTCACCGACTTTTTTGTCGAGCGCTGCTGCGCCTTCGCGGTCGAGGCAATAAATCACATCGCGTTCGGAAAAAATGCCGACGACACCGCCGGCGTCGGTGACCGGGACCGCGCCAATCCGGTGAGTGGCAAGCAGCTTCACGGCATCGGCAACCGTCGATTCCGGCGAGATCGACGTCACGTCGCCGCCTTTTCCCGAAAGAATGGCCCTGACAGTCATCGGCTCACCTCCTACAGGCGACTCTGCACCGGTCGCAGCGCGGATGATTCCACGCGCAGGCCGCAAAGGAAAGCCCGTGAACCAACCTGACCTCGATGATCCCGATTATGCCCGCTTTGCCTGGGGCCGCTATCGACGGCTGATGCTGTGGATGGTGCTGGCCTCGCTGTTTGCGGTCGCAATCGGGCTGGGCGCGCTTCACCTCGCGATCGGGTCGATGCCGTTACTCGGCACCCTGTTTGCGGCGGGGGGAATTTTCTTCTCCGTCTTGCTGGCGGCGGCGCTTATGGGTCTGGTGTTTCTGTCGTCAGGATCGGGCCATGACGAAAAAATCGAAGATCCCACCCGTCCAGAGGAGGAACGATGACTGCCCCTGCCGAATACCGTAAAGACCCCATTTTGCGCGTCGTCCCGCAACCCGCCGACATCAACAGCAATGGCCATATCTTTGGCGGCTGGGTGCTGAGCCAGATGGACATGGCAGGTGGCATTGTCGCCGGGCAGATCTCCGAAGGGCGCTGTGCCACAGTCGCCATCGAGACGATGCAGTTCATCGCACCGATTCTCGTGCGTGATCTGGTCTCGATCTATGCAACAGTCGAACGGCGCGGACGCACCTCGGTGGCTATCCGGCTCGATGTCATCGCCAGCCGCGACCGGGGCCGCGAAGAAGTCAAAGTTACCAGCGGCGTGTTCACCTTCGTCGCACTCGACGACGAATTCCGCCCGCGCCCGCTACCCCCGATCGACTGAACCGTCAGGACGGCGTGTAACTGCCCGTGTACCAGCCCGCGCCGGCATCCGAGCAATATTCGGTCGTGACGTCCTCGAAGTTGCAATAGATGCGGAGGTAGGGCGCGCCGTTCAGCACATAGACGGTTGCTGATACCTGGCCGCCCTTTGCTGTGAAGCCCCCCGTCGCCCAAGCCGACCCTGCCCAATAGCGTTCGGTGACATGATAACCGTCAGTCGAATATACATGGAGCTGGGCAATATTATTGCTGTCGATCCAGCTGACCGAAGCGGTTCCAACCGGTGGCGGTGTAAAAGTCACGTCGCGTTTCTCCTCCAAATCATACTGCCTGCGAAACGACTCACGCCTCCGCTGTGCGAAGGGGACGACATTGTAACTTCACGCGCAACAGTTTGTTGGCGGGGTCAGTCCTTCTCGCGATAGCCGAGCGTGACGCTGCCGTTGGCGGGGATGGCGACTGCCCACAGCCACGCGCCATCCTTTTTACGGACCTTGCCGGTGAAGCCGCTGAGGTCGCGGTCGCCAAGCTTGCCCTCGAACGCGACTGGATAAGGATTGTCGTTGGTGACGGTGAGTACCCCATCATTCTGGCGCGCGATCACGCCGGTTGCGGTCGTCACATCGACTTCCACCTCTTCGCCGATTGCCTTGTCGCCAACCGAACCCTCGCCGAGCAGCAGTTCGCGCCCCGACTTCCCTTCAAAAACCGTGCCGCGCTGATAGAGGGCGAGCTTGCCCGCCGGGAGCGGCAGGCCGAGGCCGTCGGCAGTACGGTTTTTTGCGCGCAGGGTGAGACGCACTTGGGCGTCACCATCGCCCCAGATGTCGGCGCGGTAGACGAGAGCGACCGGCACCCGCTCCTTGTCGAGCAATGCGACCTGTTTCTGGGCATTGGCGGCGACCGTGACGGGTTCGGGGACGCGGTAGAGTTTGAGGTCGCCGAGTTCTTCTTGCTGAACGACCATTGCTGATTTTGCCCGCGAGGCCGTGACGACCATGTCGGACGCCATTGCCTCCATCATCATCGGCGCGGGGGGCGGCGGCGGTGGCGGGGGTCCGCCGGAGCCGCTCGCATAAGATGCACCGAGGTCACTCGTCGTCTCCTGCGGCCAGCAGGTGAGATTCATTGACTGCGGCGTGTAGGGGCGATCGCGCCGCTCGTTGCTGCGGTTGAGCCTGCCCGCGATTACCATCGCTTGTGCCTTGGGAAAACTAGTCTCATCGGCGCTGGCGAGCGTTACCCAGCCGAACAGGTCGAGGCTCTTGCCGTCCGCGCCCAAAGTCGCGACATAATTTGCCTGCCAGTCGAAATTGTCGGCGAGGTAGCTGAGCGTCACGGTCGCGGTCGTCGCGCGGTCGCTGCGGGTGCGGACCGACAGCGTGGGCTTGGCCGACAGCCCCTCGGGCAGGCCATCGTACACAATCGTTTCGGGAATGCCGGAGCAGCGCAACGCCTCGATCCCCGCTGCGGTTTGCAACACGACCTGACCGCCGGGGCCAGAGCGGATCACGGCTTCTTCCTCGGTCACCTTGCCGGTCGCGCGCACCGTGCGGCGGATCGACACACGCCGCCCGACCGACGCGCCGAGCAGGCTGGCGGGGCTAAGCAAATTCGCGTCCTGATTCTTTTCGACGACGCCATCGGGCAGGCCGGTGACAATTGCGCTTTCGGGCAGGATGCCACCCGCAACCCCCTCGAACCGGATCACCCCGTCACCCGCCGGTATCGTGATGCGCCGGGTTTCGGTGACGAGCGCGAACCCGCGCAAATAGCGCAGATTCATCGCCTCGTCGGCGCTACGGTCAGGCGCGCGGTAGATGCTGACCGAAACCGCCTCGGGGGCGGGGGAAATTATGGTGGTTTGCGCGTGAAGGGGGATGGCGAACATGCCCAGTGCAACCACCAGCACTTTCCCGAGCGAAGTCGAGGGACTATGCCGAGCGAAGTCGAGGCTCTTGCCGCGAGAGAGTGTTCTCGCCTTCGCTCGAACTAGTCCCTCGACTTCGCTCGGGAAACGCGGGAACCTATGCATTTGGCTGCTCAATACCGCGTATCGAACACGACGGTCACGACCGCCTCGCCATTGGCAGGCACGGTGACTTTCCAAACCGCCTCGTCAGCCGAGCGTCGTTCGCTTTTCTGGCTTTCCGACACAATCCGCGTGTCGTCCCAGTAATTGTCGAGGCCGGCCTGCGTGAGGTCGATCACGACCGGGGTGCTGCGCGCGTTGGTCAAGGTGTAGCGCATCGAGGTGCGCCAGCGCACGTCGCTGAGCCGTTCGCGCTTTTCGACGACGGGTTTGACCTTCACGTCGAACGCTTCGCCGGTTTTGAGGCCGAGCGCCGACCCCATCGGGGTATGGCCAATCGTATTTTCGCCGATGAACTGTGGCTGGCCCTTCGCATCCTTCATATAGACGCGCACGGTGCCCGCCGGGAGCGCGTCGCCGAGGCCACCGTCACGGCTGGTCGAAAAGCGCAGCACGGTATCCGCTGACTGTGCCTCGTTCTGGGTGCCGAGCCAGTTGTTGCGATACTCGTAGCCCTTGGCCGCCGCCGCGCCGCCGACGTCGAGAAAACTCACCTGCTTTTGCTGCGCCTGCGCAATCGTGGTGCGTTCCTTGATAGGGTAGAGGTAAAAATCGCCGAGTTGGGCGCGGTTGGCGGTTTCAGTGCCAGGCTTGACCATCCCGCCACGCTGCCGCTGCGGATTGTACGAACGGCCATATTGCGGCTGCCCGTTACCGTTACTATCACCAACCTGCCCCGCGACGAGCAGGGTTTCGGCATTGGTATAGGTCGTGCCCGAATTATTGGTCAGTGTGATCCAGCCCTGCACATCGATCTTGCCCAGTCCCTCATCGAACAGCGCGACATAGTCAGCCTTCCAGCCGAGGCCGGGGGTCAGATAGCTGAGCGAAACAGGCCGCGTCCCCGCGCGGGTCGAGTCAAGCGTAACCGACAGCGTGGGCCGCGCACGCAAATTCGGGGGCACGCGGTCGAAAATGACGCGGACGGGCAGACCATCGTCGTGCAGCACCTCGATCCGCTGGCCGATCTGGAGCACGACGCCGCCGTTTGCGGCCAGCACCTTCGCCTGTTCGCGGGTCTCGGCACCGGTGGCCGGATTGATACGGACGATGGTCACCACCTGCCCGACCGCCTTTTGCATCAAGGCGCTGGGGCTGAGCAGATCGTAATCGAAATTCTGTTCGACGATACCGAAATCTGTACCGCCGATAGTGACGGTTTCAGCGCGGATCTGGGCCGAAACGTCGGGAAATTCGACCGTCGTCCGGCCCGAGGGCAGCGCGGTCGAGCGGATGTCCTGCACCAGCGCGAGGTTGTTGTTGTAGATTGTCACGGCAACCGTGCCCTGCGCCGATTGGGCGAAGGCAGGACCAGACAACACAAGCAGCGGCAGCAGGGCGAAACGGCGCATCGAATGACTCTCCCGGGTCGTTGTTACCGGAACAATGACAGCATCGCAGGTGAAGCGGGAGTGAATAAACGTAGAGCAGTGCTGTCGCCCCGGACTTGACCCGGGCTGGGCTGCTTCTTCTAGATTCTAGAGTTCAAATAGCCTTGGCCCGGATCAAATCCGGGCTGACCAAATACTACTCCCCGTCGGTCGCCTCGACGACCTTCTTTGGCCGGCCGCGCTTCTTCGGCACAGCGACGGGTTCGCCCTCGACACCCATCACGGGCTCCATGGCAGCGATACCGATGGCGGGGGGCAAAACGTCGAAGGGCAAAACGTCGCTATGATCGCCGTCATCCCCGAAAGAATCAGGGGCGTGCGATGCCCCATTGCCAATGGTCTGTGCGCGCGGCGCGGCGGTGCGGCTGCGGTCCAGACGCGGACGATCCTCGCGGGGCCGGACTTCGCGGGGACGGTCCTCGCGGGGGCGGTCGTCGCGCTGGTAACGGTCCTGACGCGGCGCGCGGTCTTCATTCGTGCGCTCGGGACGCGCTTCGCGATCCTGACGCACAGGGCGCTCCTCGCGATTCGGGGTATCACGATTCTGGTCGCTGCGTTGGGGACGATCCTCGCGGGGCCGGTCATCACGCTGCGGCCGGTCGTCGCGCAGGGGGCGCTCCTCACGATTCTGGTTGTCGCGATACTGGCGGGGCGCCTGCTCCTGACGATTCGCTTGCGGTGCCGGTTGCGGGGGACGCGGATCGAATTCGCGCTCGATCTCGTTGCCGTCCTCGTCGAACTGTTCTTCCTGTTCGGCATAGTCCTGACGCGGACGATTGGGATTGGCTTCCTCATACCGCGCGCGGCTTTCGGCGAGCACGCGGAAATAATGGTCGGCGAACTGGAAATAATATTCCGCCAGCACACGGTCACCCGCCTGCTGGGCATCGCGCGCCAGCGTTTTGTATTTTTCGAGCAATTGCGGGGCATTACCACGCGCGCGATTGTCGATGCGGTTGCCCAGTTCGGGCCGTCCGTTTTGCGGGCGCTGGCCATTTTGGCCACCCCGGCCGCGACGGCGACCGGTCTGCTGACGATTGTTGATCAAACTGATGCCGTCCTAAACAAGGGGGTTGTTCAAATCCCTTTTTGCCCCGTTGCGTGCTGTCGTATCCGAACCGCCGGACGATCAGCCGCCTCGCCGAACCAAAGCCTCATTGCTTGGGACGGAGTATATTGGGGGTAAGAAAACGGCGCATTCGCTTTACAAAAGCTGGAAGATGCGTTCGCCTCTTGGGTTCCGTATTAGCGCCGTCAAACCGGCGCGCCAAGCATTATTTAAACTGGGCAATCAGGCAGCGGTCCCGACCACCCAGATCGCGGCGACATTCGACGACAAAGCCCTGTGCCATGAGCAACGCCGCCACCGCTTCGCGCTGTGTCCAGCCAATTTCGATGCAAGCAATGCCGCCCGGTGCCACAAGACGCGGCAGTTGGGTGGCGATGACCCGGTAAGCATCCAGCCCGTCAGGTCCGCCGAACAGCGCCTCGGCCGGTTCATAGTCCAGCACCTCGCGCGGGATGTTCTCGTTTTCGGCAACATAGGGCGGGTTTGTCAGGACAAGATCGAACTGGCGGTCAATGCCGTCGGCCCACACCCCCGCCAC
>JANNCK010000209.1:0-3526 GCA_031386545.1 Sphingomonadales bacterium | reverse complement strand
GTCGCCTGGCTGCAGCTTGCGCTTCACCGCGACGAACACCTTGACCATCTTGAGCACGCCGGGGGGCAGCTCGTCGCCGCGTTCCAGCTTTTCGACGCGGTCCTCGTACTTGGCGTTGATGATGCCGACGGCTTCATCATACTGAACCTTGACCGCTTCCAGATCGGCTTGGCGCGCATCGTCGGCCACCGCGATCTTCCACCATTCGAATTTTTCGACGGTGTCGAGCGCGGCATCGTCGATGACAATGCCTTTCTTCATGGCCTTGGGTGCGGCGCTAACCGTCTGGCCGAGCAGCATTTCGCGCAGGCGCGACCAGCTGGCCCGGTTGAGGATCGAGCGTTCGTCGTCGCGATCCTTGGCAAGGCGTTCTTTTTCCTCGGCCTGAATGGCGCGGGTACGGTCGTCGATGTCGATGCCGTGACGGTTGAATACGCGCACTTCGACGACCGTTCCGGCAACACCGGGCGGCAGGCGGAGCGAGGTGTCGCGGACGTCCGACGCCTTTTCACCGAAGATGGCGCGGAGCAGTTTTTCCTCTGGCGTCATCGGGCTTTCACCCTTTGGCGTGATCTTGCCAGCGAGAATATCGCCCGGCTCGACCTCGGCACCGATATAGACAATGCCCGCCTCGTCGAGGTTGCGGAGTGCTTCCTCACCGACGTTGGGGATGTCGCGAGTGATGTCCTCCGGCCCCAGTTTGGTGTCGCGGGCCATCACTTCGAACTCTTCGATATGGATCGACGTGAACACGTCATCCTTCACGATGCGTTCGGAAATGAGGATTGAATCCTCATAGTTGTAGCCATTCCACGGCATGAACGCGACGAGCGTGTTGCGGCCCAGCGCCAGTTCGCCAAGTTCGGTCGAGGGACCGTCGGCAATAATCTGGCCCTTCATCACCGCGTCACCGACCTTCACCAACGGACGCTGGTTGATGCAGGTGTTCTGGTTCGACCGCTGGAACTTCATCAGCGTGTAAATGTCGACGCCCGAATGGCCGCTGTCGATCTCACCGGTGGCGCGGATAACGATACGGGTCGCATCGACCTGATCGACGACACCTGCACGGCGGGCACCGATGGCGGCACCACTATCACGCGCGACCGTTTCCTCCATGCCGGTCCCGACGAACGGGGCCTCGGCCTGAACGAGCGGCACAGCCTGACGCTGCATGTTCGATCCCATCAGCGCGCGGTTGGCGTCATCGTTTTCCAGGAACGGAATGAGCGATGCGGCGACCGAGACCAGCTGCTTGGGCGATACGTCCATCAGGGTGATGATGTCGCGCGGTGCCATCAGGAATTCACCAGCTTGGCGCGACGACACGATGTCCTCGACAAAGCCTTTGTTCGCGTCGAGCTCGGCGTTGGCCTGCGCGATCGTGTGCTTGGCCTCTTCCATTGCCGACAGATAGACGACGTCGTCGGTGACCTTGTGGTCAACGATCTTGCGGTATGGCGTTTCGATGAAGCCGTACTTATTCACCCGGCTGAACGACGCCAGCGAGTTGATCAGGCCGATGTTCGGCCCTTCTGGCGTTTCAATCGGGCAGATGCGGCCATAGTGCGTCGGGTGAACGTCGCGGACTTCGAAGCCTGCGCGCTCGCGGGTCAAGCCGCCCGGTCCGAGCGCCGACACGCGCCGCTTGTGCGTCACTTCCGACAGCGGGTTAGTCTGATCCATAAACTGCGACAGCTGCGACGAGCCGAAGAACTCGCGCACGGCGGCAACCGCAGGCTTCGCGTTGATCAGATCGTTCGGCATGACCGTCGAGACATCGACCGACGACATCCGCTCCTTAACAGCACGCTCCATGCGGAGCAGACCGACGCGGTACTGATTTTCGAGCAGCTCGCCGACCGAACGCACGCGACGGTTGCCGAGGTTGTCGATATCGTCGATTTCGCCCTTGCCGTCCTTCAGACCGACCAGCGTCTTGACGACCGCCAGAATGTCTTCCGTGCGTAGCGTCGTGTGATCGTCGGGCGCGTCGAGGTCGAGGCGCATGTTGAGCTTCACGCGGCCAACCGCGCTCAGGTCATAGCGGTCGGCATCGAAGAACAACCCGGCAAACAGTGATTCCGCTGTCTCGCGCGTCGGCGGTTCGCCGGGGCGCATGACGCGATAGATGTCGCTGAGCGCGTGGTCACGGTCCTCGGCCTTGTCGGCGCGCAACGTATTACGCATCCACGGACCGGTATTGACGTGATCGATGTCGAGCAGATCAAGCCGGTCAAGACCCGCCTTGTCGATCAGCTCAAGGTTTTCGGCCGAGACTTCGTCGCCGGCCTCGATATAGATCTCGCCAGTCTTCTCGTTGATGAGATCAAGCGCCGAGTAGCGGCCGAAGATTTCCTCGGTCGGAATCAGCAGAGCCTGTAGCCCATCCTTGGCTGCCTTGTTGGCGGCGCGCGGCGAAACCTTCTGGCCTGCCGGGAACACGACTTCGCCGGTCTTGCCGTCGACAACGTCATAGGTCGGCTTCTGGCCGCGCCAATTCTCGGCAACGTAGGGAACCTGCCAACCGCCGGTGCCGCGCACCCAGGTGACGGTGTTGTAGAATTCGGCAAGAATGCCTTCAGGGGTCAGGCCGAGCGCGAACAGCAGCGCTGTGACCGGCAGTTTGCGCTTGCGGTCGATGCGGACGTTAACGATGTCCTTGGCGTCGAATTCAAAATCGAGCCATGAGCCGCGATACGGAATGACGCGCGCGGCGAACAGATATTTGCCCGACGAATGCGTTTTGCCGCGATCATGGTCGAACAGGACGCCCGGCGAACGGTGCATCTGGCTGACGATCAC
The DNA here is from genome assembly GCA_031386545.1 of Sphingomonadales bacterium. GTDB lineage: Bacteria > Pseudomonadota > Alphaproteobacteria > Sphingomonadales > Sphingomonadaceae > Sphingomonas_O. The sequence continues at coordinate 721 of JANNCK010000209.1, read as the reverse complement.
GCGTTCGGTGCCATTGATGACGAAGGTGCCGTTCTGCGTCATGAGCGGCATGTCGCCCATGTACACGTCCTGCTCCTTGATATCGAGCACCGAACGGGTTTCCGTCTCAGAATCCACTTCGAAGACGATCAGGCGCAACGTCACGCGCATCGGCGCGGCATAGGTGATGCCGCGCTGGCGGCACTCGTCAGTATCAAACTTGGGATCTTCGAGTTCGTAATGAACGAAGTCGAGCTCGGCAGTGCCGGCAAAGTCGCGGATCGGGAACACGCTGCGCAGTGTTTTTTCGAGGCCCGACACATAGCCCGTTGCGGGGTTCGAGCGCAGGAACTGCTCGTAACTTTCGCGCTGAACCTGAATCAGGTTCGGCATCTGCGTAACTTCGTGGATGTTCCCGAAGACTTTACGGATGCGGGGGCGATGCGCGTCAGTATGCGCGTCGGGTGCGATCTGCGTTGCCATGTAATGCTTTGCCCTTGTCGTTCGTGGCGTCGTTCATATCTCGAAACGCACATGCAGACGCAAAAAAGCCCCGCAAAGGGCCGTTTTCTAGCATCGCATGGAACCCGGTGCCGGTCATTCGTTCGGTGCGCTGCGCGACGGCGCACCCTATCTCGAACGGCAAGGAGCGCTGCATATAGGAAGCACGGGCAGGCTTGTCCAGCGCGTGGACGTCGTTGACCGCGCCGTTGCATTCGCCAACAATTGTCCCATTGATTCA
>JANNCK010000204.1:0-2241 GCA_031386545.1 Sphingomonadales bacterium | reverse complement strand
CTGCCCGTGATTGTTGAACCCCATCCGGTTGATGACGGCTTCATCCTCGACCAGCCGGAACAGGCGTGGGCGCGGATTGCCCGACTGTGGCAGCGGCGTGACCGTGCCCACCTCGACAAAGCCAAAGCCCAGCCCCAGCATGGCGTCGGGCACCTCGGCATCCTTGTCGAACCCGGCGGCCAGCCCCACCGGCGACGGAAATTCAATTCCGGCAACCCGCGTCGCCAGCACCGGATCGTGACGGGCGGTGCGGGGAGGCACGCACTTGAGCGCCGCCAGTGTCATCGTGTGCGCGCGTTCGGGATCGACGCGGAACAGGGCGGGGCGGGCAAGGTCAAATAGCGACATAGCCACAGCGGCTATCGCGCCGAACGTGCGTCGTCAAAGCCGCGCACAGCCTGGGGGCAATTTTGTTGCGATGTCGATTCCATCCAATACGACTCGCAATCATTACGCTTAACAACGGCCTGCGACCCGAAGGGCTTTGCAGGTTGACCCTGTGGAAACCTTTTCCTGGCGGCCCGGACGAGTATTCGTTCGGGCCGTCTTTTCTTTGTCCGCAAGCGCCCGAATCAAGCCCGAAGCAAACATCGCGCGAGCGACTTTTCTTTATCCCGCTATTGTAATAGCTTCCGCGCAACCGGGGCTTAAAAACGGGCGCAAAATAATGGGTGATACGGTGCAGCCAACGGGCGCGGTGACGCTCGATTACGCAATGCCGCCCGAAGACCTGCGCGCGCACCTTTCGGTTTTTTATGAATTCCGCGCCGATGTGCCGGTGTTCGAGGATGTCGACAAGGCCGACCTTGCCCAGTTTCGCGTCACCCTGGCGGGCGAGGGCGAATACCGTTTCGCCGACGGCCATGTTCAGCGCGTGCCCAAAATCCAGATCGTCGGGCCGACCACCGGCCCCACGCACATCTCGATGCGTGGTCCGGTGCACAGCATCGGCGTCGGGTTGCTCCCGGCGGGTTGGGGGACATTACTCGATTTCGAGGCGTCGCTGCTGGTCAACCGTGTTGTCGATGCCACCGAATTGTTCGGCGACGACGTGCGCGGCGCGCCCGAGGCGCTGGCGGCGTGTGCGACATTCGACGAGCGGGTGATGCTGGGCAGCGCACTCGCCCGCAAACTGATCGTGCGGGGGCGCTCAACGGCGTTCGATTTTACCCGCGTCGTCGACGACTGGCTGGCCTCCCCGCATCCCGAGGTCGATGATCTGGTCCGCGCCACCGGCCTGTCGCGCCGTCAGGTCGAGCGGCGCTGCAATGCCTATTACGGGTCGCCGCCCAAGCTGCTCGCGCGCAAATACCGCGCGCTCAAGGCAACGATTGCCATGGCACGGGGCCAGTCGAATGCCGACGCGCTGAGCGACGGCGGATTCTACGACCAGTCGCACTTCATCCGCGAGATCAAGGCATTCACCGGGGTGACCCCGACCCGCATCCACGACGATCTGCCGACCTTGGCAACGCTGACGCTCAAGCGCAGTGCATTCGCCGAACTTGGGCCGCTGGTGACAAAAGCATGAGTGAAGCGTGACTTTTCAATCGGAGCGATTATATCCGATTGAAGATGCGACTCACTGCCCAAGCCGATTACGCCGTCGTGATGATGAGCGCCGCCGCCCGCCACCGCTGCGGGACGCGGCTGTCGGCGACGCAATTGAGCGAGGAAACCGGCGTCCCGTTGCCGACCGCGCAGAAACTAATGCAGCGGCTGGCAGGCGCGGGGCTGCTGTCGTCGCTGCGCGGGACCGGCGGCGGGTTCAAGCTGACGCGACCGGCCGCCGCGATCAATCTTGCCGACATTATCGAAGCGATCGAAGGCCCCATTGCGATGACACCGTGCGTCGAAACCGGCCGCCATGATTGCGGGCTGGAGGGCAGCTGCCAGACGAAGCCGCACTGGGGCGCGATCAACGGCGCGGTGCGTGGCGCACTCGCGGCGGTCCCGCTGACACAACTGGCGGAGGCAAGATAATGGCCACGAAGAACGCCGAAGCAATTGCCGCTGCCGACAGCGTCGCCGACTACGAGCACGGCTGGTCGAGTGACATCGAAACCGATTTCGCGCCCAAGGGGCTGACCGAGGACACCGTCCGCTTCATCAGCGCCAAGAAGAACGAGCCGCAGTGGATGCTCGACTGGCGGCTGAAGGCGTTCCGGATGTGGCTGACGATGGAAGCTCCGGACTGGGCCAAGCTCGACGTGCCGCCCATCGATTATCAGGACGCCTATT
>JANNCK010000138.1:0-4992 GCA_031386545.1 Sphingomonadales bacterium | reverse complement strand
CGTCGCGTCGCGCCGCTGCGATGTCGGTGACGACATCACGCTAGGCAACAAGGCGCAGGAAATGGCGCTGGTCATGGAAGCGCAGAGCCTGCCCGAGCGCGACATTCCCGAATATGTCGTGATCGAAGGCGCTGCCAAGGCGACTTTCAACCGCGTCCCGACGCTCGACGAAGTGCCCTATCCGGTGAAGATGGAGCCTAACCTCGTCGTCGAATTCTACAGCCGCTAAGTCGCCCTCCTCTCCCTGGGGGAGAGGCAGAGTGCTATTTGCCAGCCGCCATCAGGAAATCGCCCGCACGCTTCAACATTGTCGTGCGGGCGGTTTCGTCATCGAGCTGGTGGTCAAGCCCCTCAAACATCACCAGTTCGCTGCGCTTGCCCGCGCCCCGCATTTTATCGTCCATCAGCTTTGCCTGCGCCGCCGGGACGTTGGCGTCGAGGGTGCCCTGAAACATCAGCACCGGTGCCGTGATGCGGGCGACATTGCGCGCGGGTGACCCCGCCACGATGTGCGGGCCGGACCCGATAAAATCCTTCGACAAATAATAGTTCGAAAAGAATTTTTTGCCCTGCAACAGCGTGCCGAGATCGGTCACGGGCGCAATCGCCACAACCGCTTTGAACAGGTTCGGCTCGACGACAGCGGCCTGCAACGCGGCATAGCCGCCATAGGACCAGCCCAAAATGGTCAGCTTCGCCGGATCCGCGATCCCCTTTGCCACTAGATATTTCCCTGCCGAGGCGACATCCCCAACGGCGGTTTCCCACGACCGAAACCCGTTTTCCTTGAACCACGCATCGCCATAGCCAGCCGATCCGCGAAAGTTCGGTTGAATGACGGCAAAACCACGCGCCACGAAATATTGCGACAGCCAGTCAAAGCCCCATTCGTCGCGCGCACCCGGTCCACCATGGGGCAGGACAATCGCGGGCAAGCCCTTGGCGTCTTTGCCCGGCGGCAGCGTGAGATAGGCAGGCACCATTGTGCCGTCAGCCGCCGGATAAGTAATCGGCTGGACGTTGGCGAGCGCCAGGCCCGTCAGCTGGGGGCGCTGCGGAATGACCGGTGACAGCTTTCGCGCCGCACGGTCGAACAGATAAAATTGCCCCGCGTCGGTGTCGGAACCGGCCCACAGCAACAACCGGTTTTCGTCGGTGCTGGTATCCGTGACATAGACGGTGCGCCCGCCAAGCGCCTTTGACAGCGAAGCGGTCACCGCCTTCATCACCGGGTCAAAATAAACCGCCGCACGCTTGTCGGTCGCATAGGTAACACCGATCACCCGACCCCGGCGACCGACACGAACCAGCCCGTCCACATCGACGCTCGGGTGCTGGTACAGAACCGTCCGGGTGCGGCTATCGTCCAGTGTGTAACTGACCGCCGCCAGCCAACCGTCGATCTTTTCGAAGCCATAGGCGAGGTTGGTGTCGCGATCCACGGCATAGGGATTGAACCCGCTGCGGTCAGCATAAACATACGTCGACAGCGTCAGCCAGTCACGACTGCCCTGTTGGCGGTACAGATATTTGACCGCTCCCTTGTCATACCCGTCAGCTGTGCGTGGCGAAACACCCTTGATCCGCACGCCCCCGTGACCGTCAGTGATAAATTCGACGGCATCACGCTGCGCGCCTTCGACCTTTTTCGAGGCTCCGGTACGCGTATCGATGCGGTCAACGCCCATGCCCTCCTCGGTTTTTTCGATGATCGTGCCGATGCGAGCCTCGGGAACATAGCTCCGCATCATGAGCACAATGCCGTTTTCGTCAGGCAAATAGTCAACAACCGTCCCGCCGCGCGTGTCGATGTTCAGCGCGTCGGCACCGCGCCGGTTGCTCAGCATCCGGATATTCTTGCCGTCGACATCAACCGACACCAGGTTCGAAAAACCGATAATATCGCCCTCGAACTGGGTCAGCCCGCCGACCGTGCAGACAAGGCGATCCGTGGCTGCCCATTTGCAGCTGTACAGATTTTCGGGCTTGCCGCTGGCGAGCAGGATCGGCTTGGGCACAGCACCTGCGACCGTATCGACGATGAACAAGCGCGTCGCCTGTCCGCCTGCGGACGCGATCAAGGCGATTTTCTGGCCATCGGGCGACAGGCTTGCCGACAGCACCCCCTCGCGCGCGCCAAACGCAGCGGCAAGATCAGTCTGCGCCACGCCTGGTGCCGCGACCAGCACTACACATAATCCCCACAACCGATTCATGTACAATCTCCATGACGCAAGAATTGCCTCATCGTCGCCCGCTGGCCTGCCATCTGTCAACCGCCATTGCCGCCGCCCCAACGCTTTGTCACAAGGAGGGATATTCAGGTTTCAGGAGGTCTGCCCGTGTCCCGTTTCATGATCGCTTCGCTGGCTCTGCTTGCGTCCACGACCGCTCTCGCCGCGCCCCCTGCGGTCCCCGTCCAGACATTGCGGGATGTCACCCGCGAGCTGTCGTCTGACGCGTACGCAGGCCGCGCGCCGACGTCTCCGGAGGAGGCCAAGACAATCAAATACATTGCCGCGCGCATGGCCAAGGCGGGGCTGAAGCCCGGCAACAAGGGCAGCTGGTATCAGGACGTGCCGATGGTCGAGATCGGCGCGACGCCGACGCCGATGACCTTTACGGTGGACGGCAAGGCGCCGATTGCACTGGCGTATAAGGACGACATGGTGATCGGCACCCTGCGCGTCGTGCCCAAAGTGGCGATCACCAACAGCGAAGTCGTGTTTGTCGGCTATGGCATCAACGCGCCACAGCTCGGTTGGAACGACTATGCCGGCGTCGATGTGAAGGGCAAGACCGTCCTCATCCTCATCAACGATCCCGATTGGGAAACCAAGACGCTCGACGGGACATTCGGCGGGCGCGCAATGACCTATTACGGGCGCTGGACGTATAAATACGAGGAAGCGGCACGGCAGGGCGCGGCGGGCGCAATCATCATCCACGATACCGAACCTGCGGCTTACGGGTTCGATGTGGTCGTCTCGTCATGGGCCAAGCCCCGGCTGAACCTTGACGCCACCGACAATCATATGGGCGAAAGCGCCGCGATCGGCTGGATGACCGGCCCTGCCGCCCGCCAAGTGTTCGCGCAGGCCGGACAGAATTTCGACCTGCTCCGCACTGCCGCCAAAACCAAGGGCTTTGTCGCGGTGCCGATGGGCGCGACGATGTCGGTGTCGATGGACAACACCATTCGCCGCCAGAAGTCGAAGAACGTGATCGGCATCCTGCCCGGCAAGGCGCGTCCGAACGACTATGTGCTCTATTCGGCGCACTGGGACCATCTCGGGCGTTGCCTGCCCGTCAAGGGCGACGGCATCTGCAATGGCGCGCTCGACAATGCGACCGGCACCGCAGGCCTGATCGCGCTGGCCGAAATGAACGGCAAAGCGGGCCGCGCCGCACGCAGTCAGGTGTTCCTCGCGGTGACGGCGGAGGAGAGCGGGCTGCTCGGCTCGAAATACTATGCCGAACACCCGGTCTATCCGCTGTCGCAAACCGTCGGCGGCGTGAACATGGACGGGCTGAATGTTATCGGCGCGACCAAGGACGTCGTGGTTGTCGGGCCGGGCCTGTCCGAACTCGACAGCTATGTCGCGCGCTACACCAAGGCGGGCAAGCGCGTGATCGCGCTCGATCCCGATCCGGAGAAAGGCTATTACTACCGCTCCGACCATTTCAGCTTTGCCCGTGAAGGCGTGCCGATGATGTACGCATCGGGCGGCGAGGATCTGGTCGTCGGCGGTGCGGCAGCGGGCAAGAAAGCCGCCGACGATTATGTCGTCAACCGCTATCACAAGCCGCAGGATGAATATGATCCCAAGTGGAACTGGTCTGGCGCGGTGCAGGATCTGGCGATGTATTACGGCATTGGGCGCGAACTGGCCGAGGGCAAGGCATGGCCGAACTGGGCACCAACGGCGGAGTTCCGCGCAGCGCGGGATAAATCGCGGATGGGGAAGTAAAGCGCCGATCTCCTCACTTTTCCCGAGCGAAGTCGAGGGACTAGTTCGAGCGAAGTCGAGAACGGCGCACTCGCGGCAACGCACCTCGACTGCGCTCGGTGTAGTCCCTCGACTTCGCTCGGGAAGAAGCTAACTGCGGTTCGCCTCATCGAGTAAGAATACATCATGACCCACTTCCCCCCCGAATGGTCCCCCCACGAAGCCGTCTGGATCGGCTTCCCCAGCGCCGCCGACCTGTGGCTCGACGACTTGGGCGGCGCGCAGGAGCAGGTCGCGGCGTTCGCGCGCGCGGTCCATGCCGACGGCAAGGGCGAGCAGGTGCGGTTGGTCTGCGCCAACGAGGCCGGTGCCGACCGCGCCCTGACGCTGGCACCCGGCGCGCAGATCATGCTGATGCCGTTCTTCGACATCTGGCTGCGCGATACCGGGCCGCTGGTGCTGAAGGGTGCGGACAGTACGCGCGTGGCGCTCGACTATCGCGGCAATGGCTGGGGCGGGAAATACCCGTCGCCGCTCGACGATGCGCTGGGCGCGCTGCTCGCCGCCAGCATCCCCCTGCCCCATGAGCCGCGCCACATGATTCTGGAGGGCGGGGCCATCGATGTCGATGGTGCGGGGTTGCTGGTCACCACCGAGCAATGCCTGCTCAACCCCAATCGCAACCCCTATATGTCGAAGGACGACATCGAGGCCGAGCTGAAGCTGAACCTCGGAGCGACACGCATCCTGTGGCTGGGCGAGGGACTCGCGGGCGACCACACCGACGGCCATGTCGATAACCTCGCGCGTTTCGTCGCGCCCGGCGTGCTGGCACTGCCCGAACCCGACGGGCCGGATGACCCCAATGCCGACGTGTACGGCGACGCCTGGGCGCGGGCGCGGGCCTTCGGGGTGGAAATCGTCGCCATGCCGTCGCCGGGCCGGATCGAGGTCGATGAGGAAGTCGTCGCGGCAAGCTATATGAACTTCTACATCGGCAATGCAGCGGTGGTCGTGCCGACCCACGGCGCGCCGAACGACG
>JANNCK010000165.1:0-3425 GCA_031386545.1 Sphingomonadales bacterium | reverse complement strand
GCCGCCACCAGCCGCGCTGCCTGCGCCCGCGCCTCATCCGTGACCTCCGCGCCCGACAGCATCCGCGCGATTTCCTCGCGGCGTTCTTCGGCGTCGAGGATGCGGAGGTTGGTGCGGGTGACGAGGCCATCGCTGTTCTTGGCGATCAGCAGATGGTGGTCGCCCCGCGCTGCGACTTGCGGGCTGTGCGTCACGACCAGCAGCTGCGTCTTCGCCGCCAATCGCGACAGGCGTTCGCCGATCGCCGATGCCACCGCGCCGCCGACGCCGCGGTCGATTTCGTCGAAGATCATTGTCGCCGCCGCACCTTCCTCGGCCAGCGCGACTTTCAGTGCGAGGATGAAGCGCGACAGCTCACCGCCAGACGCGATCTTGAGCAGCGGGCCGAACGGTGCCCCGGGATTGGTCGAGACTTCGAATTCGACGCGGTCGGCCCCGTCCGCGCTTTCGGGACCGCTGGCGACCACGGTCTTGAACCGCGCGGCGTCGAGTTTGAGCGGCACGAGTTCGCCCGCCACCGCCGTGTCGAGCCGCGTCGCCGCGCCGCGCCTTGCCTCGCTCAGCGCGTCGGCCGCTGTACAATACGCCGCGCGCGCCGCCTTTGCGTCGCGTTCGAGCGCGGCCAGTCCTTCGCCGCCCGCCTCGATAGCCGACAGTCGCCCGCGTAATTCATCCGCCAGCGCCGCGAGATCATCGGGCTGGACGCGGTGCTTGCGCGCCATCGCGCGCAGGTCGAACAGGCGGGCTTCCTCATTCTCCAGCCGCGCGGGGTCGAATGACAGCGCCTCGGACGCGGCGCGCAGATAATCCTCGGCGAACGATCCCTCGATGATCGCGCGGTCGACCGCGCCCAGTGCTTCGGCCAGTTGCGGATGGTCGCCGGCAATCCGGTCGAGAGCGCGCGCCGCCTGACGCAGCTTCGACAGCCCGCCGTCGGCAGCGGCGACCAAAGTGTCGATATTCTCCAGATCGTCGGCGATCTTCGCGCCCTTTTGCATCGCCGCTCGCGAGGTGCTCAGCACCTCTTCCTCGCCCGGCTCCGGCCCGAGCGTATCGAGTTCGGCCACCGCATGGGTCAGCCAGTCGCGGTCGGCCGCGGCATTGGCGAGCGCGTCCTGCGCCTCGGCCAGCGCCGCATCGGCAGCGCGCATCGCGGCAAAGGCGGTTCGCACCGGTGCCAAATCCACTCTCGCAAACACATCAAGCAACGCACGGTGCCCGGCAGGTGCCAGCAACCCGCGGTCGTCGTGCTGGCCGTGGATTTCGACCAGCCCCTCGCCCAATATCCGCAACAGTGCGCCCGACACCGCGACATCATTGACGAAGGCGCGGCTGCCGCCATCGGCCTTGACCGTGCGGCGGACGATCAGCGGTTCACCCGGTTCAGGATCGATGCCATTCTCGGCGAGCAGTGCGTCAGTGGCGAGGTCGCATTCGAACGTCGCGGTCACGCTGGCTTGAGTCGTGCCCTGCCGCACCAGTCCACTCGCGGCCCGCGAGCCCAGCGCCAGACCAAGCGCATCAAGCAGGATTGATTTCCCCGCGCCGGTCTCGCCCGTGATGACGGTCAGCCCCGATGCGAAATCAAGGTCGAGCGCCTCGATCAGCACGACATCGCGGATGGAAAGGGCAAGCAGCATAACGGGACGTTTAGCGAACAAACCCGACAGGGCAAAGCGGTACGGAGGGCGTCAGGCCCCGCAGGATCAGCCCGGGTTTTTCTGCATCAGGTCATACGACCGCTGATACCATTTCGACCCCGGATAGTTGTTGCCCAGCACTGCTGCTGCCTTTTTTGCTTCCTCGGGAATACCGAGTGCGAGGTAGCTTTCGGTCAGGCGCTGCAACGCTTCGGGGGTGTGCGAGGTTGAGTCATATTCATCGACAACCTTGCGGAAGCGGACGACGGCAGCCAGCCATTGGCCACGCCGCTCATAGAACCGACCGATTTCCATTTCCTTGCCCGCAAGGTGATCGCGGATCAAATCGACCTTCAGCCGCGCGTCCGCCGCATAGCGCGAATCGGGGTAGCGCCGCATGACATCGTTCATCGCATCCAGCGCCTGCTGCGTGATCTTTTGGTCGCGGCTGACGTCGCTGATCTGCTCGTAATAATCGAGCGCAATCAGGTAATAGGCATAGGGCGCATCTTTATTGCCCGGTTGGATCTACAGAAACCGCTGGGCCGATTCGATCGACTTCTGATGTTCGCCGCCCATGTAATAGCTGAACGCGCTCATCAGCTGCGCCCGGCGCGCCCATACCGAATAAGGGTGCTGCCGCTCGACTTCGTCGAAAATGATCGCCGCAGTGGTGTACTGGCTGCGGTCCAGCCGGTCCTTTGCCGTCGAATACAGCGTGTCGACATCACGCGCGACATAGCCGATGTCGCTCTTCTTGCGATTGGTCGCGCAACCGGCGGTGAAGACGACTGCCGCGAGGGCGGCAAGGGTGGCGGTACGGCGGAGGGTGATAAGCATCATTGGTGCCTTAGCGGGGTTGGTGAAGGACGCCAAGCGATAAGCCACCAATTGAGAGAGCCCTATGTTCCGACGCTGGAACCAATCGTCCGTCACAGCTATTGAGCAAGCCATGCCTGCCAAACGACTGACCATGCTGCGCGTCGAAAAGCCCTGGGGACGCCATGATTTGTGGCCCGGTTTCGCCGATGTTGCCGCCGGAGGACAGGCCGTTGGCGAAATCTGGTTCGATACAGCAGCCGGAACCGACGCCGAATTGCTGGTCAAATATCTGTTCACCAGCGAACGGCTGTCGATTCAGGTTCATCCGGATGACGCTGCGGCACAGGCAGCGGGCTACCCGCGCGGCAAGGACGAGGCATGGGTTGTTCTTGCCGCGGAACCCGATTCGACGATCGCGCTCGGGGCGCGTGTGGCGACCACCCGCGCAGCTTTGGCGGCAGCGGCGCTCGACGGCACGATTGTCGACATGCTCGACTGGAAGCCGGTAAAGGCGGGCGATGTGTTCTATTCTGCAGCGGGCGCAATCCATGCCATCGGTGCGGGGATTACACTGATCGAGGTCCAGCAGAATGTCGATCTGACCTACCGGCTCTACGATTACGGCCGCCCGCGCGAATTGCATCTGGAAGCTGGAATCGCGGTTAGCGACCCGGCCCCGTTCATCGCGCCGTCAATGCCTGGCGAGGTCAACCCCGGCCGTGCGATCCTGTGTGAGGGCGGCAAGTTCGTGCTTGAACGCTGGTCGTGGCACGGAACACGCTCCGTAACATTGCCGGATGACGTACAGGCCTGGCTGGTTCCGGTGACCGGCGGCGGCACCATCGACGGCGCGGCATTTAGGGTCGGGGAATGCTGGATGATTGACGGTGCAGTGGAGATAGCCCCGACTGCCGGCAGCGACATGCTGTTCACTTATCCGCTGACGAAGCGGGTGGAGTTGTT